>JALYSL010000340.1 GCA_030854825.1 Pseudomonadota bacterium | reverse complement strand
GTCGTGGAGACCGTCATTCTCGAGGCAGGCCGATCCGGCGCCTGGCCGTTGCACACGGAATACCGCGAGACTGCCTGATCGGATGGTCGCCGGCGGTGCTCGAGACTCGATTCCTGAAGCGGCGGCCCCGAGCTCCGGGTCGTTCCCTCACGCCGGCTCCTCCACCAGCGCGAGCACGCGCAGCGGGCTGCCGCTGCCCTTCTCGATCTTCAGCGGCGGGCAAAGCAGCACCGCGCCGGTCGGCGGCAGCAGGTCGAGATTGGCGAGGCATTGCAGGCCGTAGCGGCCGGCCCCGTGCATGTAGTAGTGGCACGGATACGGCGGCCTGAGGTGATAGCCCTGCCCGGCGTCGGTGCCGATCGCCTCGGAGCCGAAGCCGAGCACGCCGCGCTGGTCGACAAGAAATTGCACTGCCTCCGAGCTCGGGCCCGGCGTGTGCTGGCCGGTCTCGTCGAAGTTCTGATACGCCTCGGGGTCCTTCCGCTTCGACCAGTCGGTGCGCATCAGAAACCAGGCACCTTCCGGCACGCGGCCGTGTTCGGCCTCGAAGCGCTCGATGTCTTCCACCGTGAGCAGGTAGTCGGCATCGGCCTTGACGGCTTCGGAGCAATCGATGACGCAGGCCGGGGCGACGAAGTGCTGCGCCGGAATCGTGTCGACCGAGTTGTTCGGCAGATCGCGGCCCGAGATCCAGTGGATCGGCGCGTCGAAGTGCGTGCCGGTGTGCTCGCCGCAGGAAAAGTTGTTCCAGTACCAGCCCGGGCCGCGCGCGTCGTAGCTCGAGACCTCCTCGATCCGGAACGGCCAGCACTGACCCATCTCGGGCGGCAGCGCGATCTGCGGGAAGTCGGGCGTCAGCGTCTGCGTCAGGTCGACGACGCGGATGCGGCGGCTGGCCATCGCCGCGACGAGCTGGCCGAGGAGCGTCGGTGAAGTCATGGAAGGATGGTCGCCTTGCGTATCCCGGCTGTCAAACGATTCGGCTGCCAGGAAGGAGTCTCCGGCCGTTGGATCAATTGACAACAGGCCACATGTTGGCCTATTGTCCAACATGAAGGCGACATTGCCGGCGCAAACGCGGATCGTCTATTCCGCGCGGGCCTTCTCGGAACTCGTTCTGTGGCGCGTTCCTGGCACCGTTCGTGGATCCGCCCATCGGTTCAAGCACCGGCTGGCGTACGTGGTCGATTCGGTGTGCGTCGTTCGTTACGACAACGAGGTGGGGAAAGGCGGCCATCGACATTTCGGCGACACGGAAAGCGGGTATCGCTTCAGCACGCCAGAGCGCCTGATGGCGGACTTCCAAGCAGACGTGACGAGGTGGAACCATGAAAACAGTCATTCTTGAGGTTCGCTCGCCCGATGCGTCGATGGCGAGCTTTGCCGAATCGTGGAAGTCGGCGAAAGCCGAGCGCTCGACGAGGATCCACTTTTCCACGCCTGAGCTGCTCTGGCAGGTTTTGACCGCCAAGCGATGGGAGCTGCTGAAGGTCTTGTGTGGCGCCGGCCCTCTCTCGATCCGCGAGGCAGCGCGCCGCGTCGAGCGAGACGTCAAGGCCGTACATGCCGACATCACAGCCTTGTTGAACGCCGGCATCGTCGATCGTGCGGAAGGCGGAGGCGTCATCTTTCCATACGAAGCGGTGAAGGTCGAGTTCTTGCTCGAGGCAGCCTGAAGCGCACGCCCGGCTCAAACCTACTCACGCCCTGTCCGCGGCTCGGCTGCCGCCAGTGCCCAGCCGTCCTCATCGACTCAATCCTTGAGTCAATCAGGCAACATATTCGACTCAGCGCAAGGCGTCGACCTCGACCCTCGTCAGCCCGAGCAGGAACCGCTCTCCCTCCGCGAGCTGCGCCAGCGACACGTATTCGTCGGCCTGGTGCGCCTGGTCGATGTGGCCCGGACCGCACACCACGGTCGGGATGCCTACCTTCTGAAACAGGCCCGCCTCGGTGCCGAAGGCCACCAGCGTGGTCTGCCGCGCTGAAGCGAGGCGCTGCGCCAGCAGCACCGCGACATCGTTCTCGCCGGCCAGGAACGCCGGCATCTCGCAGATCGTCTCGAAGCGGATGCCGGCTTCGGGCGCGACCGCGCGCATCGCCGGCTCGAGCGCTGCGGCGAAGGCGCGCACCTCGCCTTGCATGCGCTCGACATCGGTGCCGGGAAGGTTGCGGAACTCGTAGATGAATCGGCAGTCTTCCGGCACGATGTTGTCGGCGATGCCGCCTTCGATCACGCCGACCGAGCCCGTCGTGTACGGCACGTCGAAGCCGGCGTAGCGCGGCTCCTTGTCGCGCCAGCGCTGCGACATGTCGGCGAGCTTGCCGACCACGCGCGCGCCGATCTCGATCGCGTTGACCGCATGCGGCGTCTGCGACGAGTGCGCGGCGTGGCCCTTGACGCAGCAGCGCCAGCGGTACACGCCCTTGTGCGCCAGGGCTGGCACCATGCCGGTGGGCTCGCCGACGATGCAGACCAGCGGCTTGACGCCTCGCGCTTGCAGGTCGGCGATGAGACGGCGCGCGCCGAAGCCGCCCACCTCTTCGTCGTAGCTGAAAGCGAAGTGCACGCCGAACGGCAGGTCGGCAGCGAGGAACGCCGGCACCTGCGCCACCGCCAGGCCGATGAAGCTTTTCATGTCGGCACTGCCGCGACCGTAGAGACGGCCGTCGCGCACGTCGGCGCCGAGCGGGTCGAGGGACCAGTCCTGCCCGTCCCACGGCACGGTGTCGGTATGACCCGAGACGATCACGCCGGCCGGCTTGCCCTCGCCGACGGTGGCGAAGAGATTGGCCTTTCTGCCTT
>JALYSL010000288.1 GCA_030854825.1 Pseudomonadota bacterium | reverse complement strand
ACGTGAACTTGCTGCGCGTCATCTGCGAGACGCCGGCAACGAAGGGCGCGAAGGTGCGCAGGAACGGCATGAAGCGCGCCGCCACGATCGTGATGCCACCGTAGCGCTCGTAGAAGGCATGCGCCTGGTCGAAGGCCCGGCGATTGAACCAGCGCGAGCTCTCCCACTGGAAGACGCGCGGCCCGAGGTGCCGGCCGATCGCGTAGTTGCTCTGATTGCCGAGCACCGCCGCGAACCAGAGCAGCGC
Organism: Pseudomonadota bacterium; assembly: GCA_030854825.1. The sequence goes on along the minus strand of JALYSL010000288.1, from coordinate 1,907 downwards.
CAGCGTCAGCGGCAGGCTCATCAGACCCCCGGCACACATCGCACCGGCGACGAAGAGGAGCGAGTCGCCAGGCAGGAACGGCATGACGACGAGACCCGTCTCGACGAAGATAATGGCGAAGAGCAGCGCGTAGACCCAGCTGCCGTAGTCGGCGACGAAACGGGCGAGATAGAGGTCGACGTGGAGCACGAAGTCGACCAGGTTCATGGAACGACCTCCGCGCGGCGCGCCACGCCATTCGCCCTGGGGCCGGCCGGCCGGCTGATGAACACATCCATGCGACCGATTATCGCGGCCGCGCCGATCGGAAAATCAGCCGGGGCCCGCCGCTTCGTCGAGCGTGGCGACGCTTTTCAGCCAGGCGGCCAGGGCTTCGGGATGGGGCTGGACCGGCTCCGTCGCCTGCCAACGGCGCTTCAGCTGATTGGCGGCAGCGTGCAGTTGCCAGAGCAACTCTTCGGCGAGCGCCCAGAGCTCGACGCCGACCGCGCCGTCTTCGCCGAGATCGCTGCCGAGCGCGCCGAGCTGCTCGGGGGTGATGCCGGCTTCGTAGAGCATCCGCTGTAACGTCGCGTTCTGCTCGTTCACCGAGTGCAGCAGGGCCGCGTGCGAACCATCGAGCGACTTCGCCAACTGCTCGCTCGTCTCGCGCCAGCGTCCGAGCTCGTCGGCAAGACGAAGCAGACGGGCGATCGACCGCTCGGGCGGTCCGCCAGCGCCGGCTTCGGGCGCCGGCGCGGCACGCAACAGGCGATGAATGGACGGCACGAGCGTCTCGTCATAGCGGCGCGGGCTGATGCGGAGCAGCAACGAGACACGCTGCTCGGGATGTTCTCGCTGGCCATCGAACATCGCCGTCACGACCTCGGCCAGCGAGAGCATGCGGCCGAGCGGGCTGATCGCCTGGCCGGCCAATCCGCGCGGATAGCCCGAGCCATCGAGCAGCTCGTGGTGCTCGACGATGGCACGCGTGATCTCCTTCGAATACTCCGCAAAGCGACCGATCAGCATCGACGAGGTCAGCGGGTGGACGTAGACGGGCTTCAGCCGGTCGCCGGTCAGCCGCTCGTCGGAATCGAGAAGATCCGGATCGATGTGCAGCATGCCCATGTCGTGAAGCAAACCGGCCGCGGCCGCTTCTCTGACGTCGTGCAGCGAAGCGCCGCCTTCGCGGGCGAGGTGGGCGCTAAGCAGCGCCATGAGAATGCTGTGCGCGAACAATGCCGGCCGGGTGTCGCGCGCGAGCATGAGATGCAGGCCGACCGGCTTCGGCATCGGCACCGCGGCGATCGCCTCGAGAACGATCTCGCGAGTCCGGCCGGCGGGCGCCATCCGGGCAAAGAACGGCCACTGGTCGATCGCCGCGAGCGCCGCCTCGCGCAGCACCTTGGCGTCGACGCTGGGCTCGGCTTCGACGCACTCATCGAGTGGCCGTGACAGGCGGTGCGACACCAGCCGGTCGTAGAGCCCCTGGTCGATCGTCGCGCCGCCTTCGAGCAGCTTGATGCCCTGGGTGTTGAAAATCGGCTGCGAGGTGACGACCTGCCGGGTGCGACCGAGATCGGACACGGCCTGCAGGAAGGCCGGCGACTCCGCGGCCTGGCTCGCTGTGGTAACCGCATCGCTCATCACCTGAAGCTAACACGGCAAGGCGGGGGCCGCGGCGCACGCGGAGGCGATGCTTGCCAACTCTCTGACAGGGCGACGTTGGCGAGTCGACGCTTCCTACAATGGGCCGATGAACGCCGTGCCCGAGCCTCGCCTGCGCCGGCCGATCCGCGAGCTGCCCGGCGAGCTGATCAGCCAGATCGCCGCCGGCGAAGTCGTCGAGCGGCCGGCCTCGGTCGTGCGCGAGCTGATCGACAACGCGCTCGACGCCGGCGCGACGCAAGTCGTCGTTCGCCTGG
>JALYSL010000269.1 GCA_030854825.1 Pseudomonadota bacterium | reverse complement strand
GCGTGAAGCCGAGGATGTCGGCGGCCTGCAGCCAGGTCGTCGCCATGTTGTTGCCGTCGCCGACCCAGGCGACGATCTTGCCTTCCATGCTGCCGCGCTGCTCGATGCAGGTGAAGACATCGGCCAGGATCTGGCAGGGGTGGTATTCGTTGGTCAGGCCGTTGATCACCGGCACCCGCGAGTGCGCCGCGAAGGCCTCGAGCTTGGCCTGCTCGAAGGTGCGGATCATGACGATGTCGACCATCCGGCTGATGACGCGCGCCGTGTCCTCGATCGGCTCGTCGCGGCCGAGCTGGCTGTCGCCGGTGGTCAGGTTCACGACCGAGCCGCCCATCTGGTACATGCCGGCCTCGAAGCTGACTCGGGTGCGGGTCGACGCCTTCTCGAAGATCATCGCCAGCGTGCGATCGACCAGCGGCGTGTACTTCTCATAGTTCTTGAAGCGCTTCTTGATCGTGGCCGCGCGCTCGAACAGGTAGGCGTATTCCTCGGCGCGGAAGTCCCTGACCTGGAGGAAGTGCCGGATCAGGCTCATGCCGGGTTTCATGCCGCAGGCGCGGCCACGAATTCCTTGATCAGCGGGCACAGGATGGCGACGATCTGGGCGGCTTCGTCATGCGAAAGAATGAGAGCCGGCAACAGGCGCACGACCCGGTCCGCGGTGACGCTGATCATGAGCCCGGCGTCGGCTGCGCGGCCAAGTAGCGCGCCGCACGGACGGTCGAGCTCGATGCCGAGAATCAGGCCTTGGCCCCGTACTTCGACGACGCCGGCCAGCCCGGCAAGCTCGCGCTCGAGCCCGGCCTTGAGCGCCGCGCCGACGCTGGCGGCGTTCTCGAGCAGACCCTCTTCTTCCATGATGCGCAGCGTCTCGACACCGGCGCGCATGGCCAGCGGATTGCCGCCGAAGGTCGTGCCGTGGTTGCCCGGGCCCATCACGTCGGCGGCGCGCGGGCCGCAGACGACGGCGCCGATCGGCACGCCGGAGCCGAGTCCCTTGGCCATGGGCATGACGTCGGGCTTGATGCCGGCCCATTGGTGCGCGAACCATTTGCCGGTGCGGCCCATGCCGCATTGCACCTCGTCGAGCATGAGCAGCCAGCCGTGCTCGTCGCAGATGCGGCGCACTTCGCGCAGGTATTCGACCGTCGTCGGACGAATACCGCCTTCGCCCTGAATCACTTCGAGGAAGATGGCAACGACATTGGGGTTCGTGCGGGCGACGCTCTCGATCGCCGCCACGTCGTTGAGCGGGACCCGGACGAAGCCTTCGACCAGCGGACCGAAACCGGCTTGCACCTTGACGTTGCCAGTGGCCGAAAGCGTGGCGATCGAGCGGCCGTGAAAGGCCGCCTCGTAGACGACGATCTCGGGCCGCGAGATGCCCTTGTCGTGGCCGAACTTGCGGGCGATCTTCAGCGCCGCCTCGTTGGCTTCGAGCCCGGAGTTGCAGAAGAAGACGTTGCTCAGCCCCGATAGCTCGCAGAGCCTGGCGGCCAGACGCTCCTGCAAGGGAACAAGGTAGTAGTTCGAGCTGTGGATCAGCTTGCCGATCTGCTCCGTCAGCGCCGGCACCAGCTTCGGATGCGCGTGCCCCAGGGTGTTGACGGCGATGCCGGCGAGCCCGTCGAGATACTTGCGGCCCTCGGTGTCCCACAGCCAGCAACCTCGGCCGTGCGACAGCGCGATGGGCAAGCGCCCATAGGTCTTCATCACGTGCGGTTCCGCGCTGGCGGGCGCGGCGGGGAGCTTTTCGGGAGCGTTCATCGTCGGACTCCACTGTCGGGCGACGCGCGCTCGGCAGCCGACGCGCGCAGGGGGCGGATTCTAAAGGCCGGCATTCCTTGGCGCGATTGCGATGTTGCAGCGCAGCAGCAGCGTCTCGCCGCGACGACAATGGCGCTGCGGACTTTCTTCAATCGCGTGGCCGTTCTTCTAGAACTTTTCATTCAGGGTGTGACGCGCGACGGCAAGCCGTTTCGTCCGAGCGATTGGGCCGAACGCCTGGCCGGCGCGATGTCGTGCTTTCGGCCCGACGGTGGCGCTCGCGGGCCCGGCGCCTACATCGGCTACTCGCCGTACTGCGTGCCGCGCCTGGTCGACAACATCAAGGGCGTTCTGGTCCACGAGGCCTTGCGCGAGCTCGAGCCCATGGCCTGGGATTTCGTCATGAACTTCGCGCGCGACAACAACCTGGAGGTCGTCGAGTCTTCCGCCGGCTGACAAAGAAAAAGGGCTCGCGATGCGAGCCCTGGGTCTCGAGTGCGTTGCGCTCAGGCGGTGGCAAGCGCCTTCACCTTGGCGGCCAGGCGGCTCTTGTGGCGCGCTGCCTTGTTCTTGTGGAAGAGGCCCTTGTCGGCGACGGAGTCGATGACAGGCTGAGCCGCCTTGAAGAGGTCGGCAGCTTTGGCCTTGTCGCCGGCGTCGACTGCTTTCTGCACGTTCTTGACGACGGTGCGGAAATGCGAGCGCATCGCCGTATTGGCGGCGTTGAGCTTGACGTCCTGACGGGCGCGCTTCAGACCCGAGGCAATGCGGACGGTCTTTTTCTTGGTTTTTGCGGCGGTGGCCATGTGGCTAGCTGAGTTCTGGCAAAGAGCGCGAGTATAGCATCCGAGCTTCATGAATCTGCTCCGGGCGGCATCGACCATCTCGCTGTTCACGCTGGCCTCGCGCGTCACCGGTCTGGCCCGCGACGTCATCGTCGCCTCGGTCTTCGGCGCCGGCGCGTCCTACGACGCGTTTGCGGTCGCCTTTCGCATCCCGAACCTGTTGCGCCGGCTGTTCGGCGAGGGTGCGTTCTCGCAGGCCTTCGTACCGACCTTGGCAAACCTTCGTGCCAGTGAAGGTGACGACGCGACGCATCGAATGATCGACGCCGTCGCCAGTGTCCTCCTCTACGCCCTCGTCATCACCTGCGTTGTCGGCGTCGTCGCGGCACCGGTGGTGATCTGGCTGATGGGCTCGGGACTGGCCGACTTCGACGCCGGCGTCGTCATGACGCGCATCATGTTTCCCTACATCGGCTTCATCTCGCTCGTGTCGCTGTCTTCGGGCGTGCTCAACACCTGGAAGCGGTTCGCCGTGCCGGCCGCGACGCCGGTGCTGCTCAACGTCGGCATGATCGGAGGCGCCTGGCTGTTGGCACCGCGATTCGAGCATTGGGGCTATCCGCCCATCTATGCGCTCGCCGTTGGCGTCATGGCGGGTGGCGTACTGCAACTCGCGGTGCAGATTCCGGCGCTGCGCCGCATTGACCGCCTGCCGCGGATCGCCGTCACGGTGGCCGGCATCCGCGCGGCGTGGCGGCACCCCGGCGTGCGCCAAATCATGAGGCAGATGGCGCCGGCCTTGCTCGGCGTGTCGGTGGCGCAGGTCTCGGTGCTCATCAACACGCAGATCGCCACCTATCAAGGCGTCGGCGCGGTCGGATGGCTCGACTATGCGGGTCGGCTGATGGAATTTCCGACCGCCTTACTTGGCGTGGCGGTGGGCTCGGTGCTCATCCCGCAGCTGGCCGCGGCCCAGGGTCGCAACGATGCCGACAGCTACTCCGGCCTGCTCGATTGGGGTCTTCGCCTGACGCTGGTGCTGGCGCTGCCGTGCACGATCGGCCTTCTCGTTTTTCCCGAGGCCCTGGTTGCGACGCTCTTCCAGCGTGGCCACTTCGATGCCCTCGCGGTCGTCAAGACCTCCGCGGCCTTGCAAGGCTACGGCGCCGGGCTGCTCGGCCTGATCGGGGTCAAGATCCTGGCGCCGGGCTTCTATGCGCGCCAGGACATGCGCACGCCGGTGACGATCGCCATCATCGTCCTCATCCTCACGCAGGCGATGAACGTTGCCTTCGTGCCGTGGCTGGGTCCCACCGGGCTGGCGCTCTCGGTCAGCCTCGGCGCCGTCATCAATGCAGTCTGGCTCTTTATCGGCCTTCGTCGCGGCGGCTGGTACCGGCCGGCACCAGGCTGGGGACGATTCATCGCCACGGTCGTCGTCGCGACGACCTTGATGGGAGGCTTGCTCGCCGTGGCCGAGGCTCGCATCGACTGGATCGGTCTGGCCGGCCGGCAGGGCCTTCGGGTCGCCGAGTTGGCGGGCTGCATCGCGGCGGCGGCGTTCGCCTACTTCGGCGCCCTGTGGGTTGCCGGCTTTCGACCGCGCGACTTCTCGCGCCGCGCCTGAGACGCCTGCCGACACATCTCGGCCGGTCGGCCACCCGGCGCCGCTCGCGAGGTTCTAAACTTGACCGATGCCCGGGCTCCTGCCGCTTCTCCCGCCGACCGCGCTCGACTACTTCGCGTCGCTCGTGGCCGACGACGATTCGCTGCCTTTGCTCGAGACGGCGATCGCGATCGCCCAGCACGAATACCCGTTGCTCGACACGCAGTCGACGCTGGCCGAGATCGACGCATTGGCGGCGCGTCTGAAGACCCGCATTGCGCCCGACGCGATGCCGATGCACCGGCTGCGCTTGCTCAACCGATTCTTCTTCCAGGAGCTCGGCTTCAGCGGCAACATCAACGACTACTACGATCCGCGCAACAGCTACGTTCATGCCGTCCTCGAGACGCGGCGCGGCATCCCGATCACCCTGGCGCTGATCTACGTCGAGCTGGCGACGGAAATCGGGCTCGAGGCACACGGCATCTCCTTTCCTGGCCACTTTCTGGCCCGCGTCCGCATGCCGCAGGGCGACATCGTCATCGACCCGTTTACCGGCCAGTCGATGTCGCGCGACGCTCTCGACGCGTTGCTCGTTCCGCATCGACGGCGCTTGCCACTTTCGCAACACGGCGAGCCGCCGTTCGGCGCGTTCCTGCAGACGGCCCGACCGCGCGAGGTCATCGCCCGAATGCTGCGCAACCTGAAGGAGATCTTTCGCGGCGGCCAGGACTCGGGCCGCCTTCTCGGCGTGGCCGAACGGCTCGTCATCCTGCTGCCCGATGCCTGGGAAGAGCGGCGCGATCGCGGCCTGATCCACGCCGCGCTCGGTGCCCGCTTGCCGGCCATGGCCGACCTCGCCGGCTATCTCGAGAACGCGCCCGACGCGCCGGATCGACCGGCGATCAGAAAGCGCCTCGCCGAGCTCGGCCACGACGGCGCGTCGCGCCTGCACTAGGGTACGACCTGTCAACGCGATGCGTCTGACGCCCACCCAGCGGCGCGCCCTAAACTGGGCGGCGCTCCTGATCGCCGCGGCGGCGCTGGTCTGGCTGCTGGCGCCGGTGCTGACGCCGTTCGCGATCGGCGGCGTGCTTGCCTATGCGCTGCATCCCACGGTGGAAAAGCTCGCCGCGCGCGGACTACCTAGGCTGCTCGCGGTGACGATCGTCGAGATCGCCGCGATCGTCGTGCTGACCGCGCTCGTTCTTCTCGTCGTACCCATCTTGTCCAAGGAACTGCCGCTCCTGCGCGACGAGCTGCCGCTGCTGGCCGAGAGAATCAATCGCGCGGTCTCGCCGTGGCTGATGCAGATGGGCGTCAACATCGCCCTCGATCCGGCGAGCCTGAAGGCGTTCTTCCTCAAGTACCTCGACGCCAACTGGGACGATTCGATCGCCGCCGCGCTGGTCTCGGCGCGCATCGGCGGCAGCATCGCGGTCGCCGTCATCAGTAATGTCATCCTGATCCCGGTCGTCCTCTTCTATCTGCTCATCGACTGGCCGCTCTACGTGGACCGCGTCGTTCACTTGGTGCCGCCGCGCCTGCGCGCCACCGTCGGCGAATTCGCCAGCGAGTGCGACCAGGTGCTGGGCCAATACCTGCGTGGCCAGTTGCTGGTCATGCTCATGATGGCCGCGTACTACAGCGTCGGCCTGGCGCTGTTCGGCTTCGAGCTCGCCGTGCCGGTCGGCGTGTTCACCGGCCTCGCGATCTTCGTTCCCTACGTCGGCTTCGGCATCGGCCTGATGCTCGCGTTGCTCGCCGGAGCCCTGCAATTCACCGGCTGGTACGGGCCGGGCGCGGTCTTCGTCGTCTACGGCATCGGCCAGGTCGTCGAAGGCATGTTCCTGACACCCAAGCTCGTCGGCGAGCGGATCGGCATGAGCCCGCTCACCGTCATCTTCGCGCTCTTCGCCTTCGGACATCTGTTCGGCTTCGTCGGCGTGCTGATCGCGCTGCCGGTGAGCGCCCTGATCGCGGTGGCGGCGGCGCGGCTGCGCGCGGGCTACACGAAGAGCAGCCTCTACGTCGGATGAGCGTCGCCGGGTTGCCTCAAGACGCGGAAACCCTCTCGGAGGGCAGCGCCGCTGCCGATGCCGCCGACGTGGGGGCGCCGTGAAGCAGATTCCGCTGGCGATCGGATCCGAGCCGGCGCGCACGTTCGAGAACTTTCTGCCCGGTTCGAACGCCGCCGCAGTCACTCATCTGCGGGCCCTGGAACCGGGGGCGCCGCCCGTCTACCTGTGGGGCGATCCCGGCAGCGGCAAGACTCACCTGCTGCAAGCCGTCATCCACCAGGCCCAGGAGCGCGGCGAATCCACGGCCTGGTTCGGCGCGAGTTCGGCCGCACCCTGGCAGGCGCCCGAGCATTGCGGCTGGCTCGTGTTCGACGACTGCGGCGCCTTCGACTCGGCGCAGCAGCACGCCGCCTTCTCGCTCTTCATCGACGCGACCGGCCATGGTGCCGTGGTCCTCGCTTCTGGGCGGGTGCCGCCGGTCGACCTGGCGG
>JALYSL010000267.1 GCA_030854825.1 Pseudomonadota bacterium | reverse complement strand
CGGCGCTACGCGCCGACCGCTCCAGCGAAGCGCTGCGGCCTGCCCGGGCGCGCCTTTGCCCAGCCCGAACGTGACACGCGCTGCAAACCCTCGATTGAAGTCGCTTCAGCGTCTCGAAGAAATGGCTCTTCATTCAAGCCACCGCGTCATGAATAAAAAGTCGCTTCAAGCCACCCGCAATGCCCAGCGGGAAGACAAGCACGAGGGCCAGCATGACGATGCCGAGCAACGCCCGCCAATAGTCGGTCTGCCGCGCCACGGTGTCCTGCAGCCACACGAACAACGCGCCGCCGACCCACGGGCCGGAGACGGCTTGCACGCCGCCGAGCAGCACCATCACGAGCCCGTCAACCGACTTGCCGACGCCGAGCGTCTCGGGAGAGATCGTGCCTTTGGCGAAGGCGAAGAGCGCGCCCGCCAGTCCGGCGATCGTGCCGGCGACGACGAAGGCGGCCCATTGCAATCGCGGCACGCGAATGCCGATCGCCGCGGCGCGCAGCGGCGAGTCGCGGCTCGCGCGCAGCGCCAGGCCGAACGGCGCCTTCAGCATGCGCACGAGGAGGTCGCAGCCGAGCACTGTGAACGCCAGCACCAGCAGGTAGTAGACGGGCTTGGGCGCCAGCCACGGCGAAGGCCAGATGCCAACGAGGCCGTTGCTGCCGCCCGTGACCGCATCCCATTGGAAGACGATCGACCAGACGATCTGCGCGAAGGCAAGCGTCAGCATCGCCAGATAGACGCCCGAGAGGCGAACGCAGAACCAGCCGAAGACAAACGCGCCCGCAGCGGCGAGCAGGGGCGCCAGCAGCAACGAGAGTTCCATCGGCCAGCCGAGCGCCTTGAAGAACAGCGCCGCACCGTAGGCGCCGAGGCCGAAGTAGGCGGCGTGGCCGAACGAATGCATGCCCGACGGGCCCATCAGGAAATGCAGGCTGGCCGCGAAGAGCACGGCGATCAGCATGTCGATCATCAGGACGACGACGTAGGGCGCCGGCGCATTCAGCGCCGCGACGAAGACGAGCGCCGCGAGCGCGACCCATCCGGCGCGCTTCCATTGGGCCGGCAACGGACGCAGGGGCGACTCCAGCGCGATCTGGCCGCGCGCCACCGACTGCGGCTTGCCGAACAGGCCCCATGGCCGCCACACCAGCACGATCGCCATCACCATGAACTCGGCGACGAGCGTCAGCTTGCTGAGCGGAAACGAGGCGCCGAAGAGATCGATCGAGCCGGCGGCGATGCACACTGCTTTCACCATGGCGATCAGCACCGCGGCGACGAAGGCGCCGACGATCGAGCCCATACCGCCGACCACGACCACCACGAACACCTCGCCGATCAGCGCGAGGTCGAGGTTCAGGTTGGCCGGCTCGTGCGGCATCTGCAGCGCGCCGCCAAGCGCCGCCAGAGACGTGCCGAGCGCGAACACCGAGGTGAAGAGCCAGCGCTGGTTGACGCCGAGGGCACCGAGCATTTCTCGGTCCTGGGTCGCGGCGCGCACCAGCAGGCCCCAGCGCGTGCGCGTCAGCAGCAGCCAGAGCGCCCCGAGAACGACCGGGCCGACGAAGATCAGGAACACGTCGTAACTCGGGAACGGCAGGCCGAGCACGTCGATCGCGCCCTTCATGCCCGGCGCGCGCGGGCCGAGGATGTCTTCGGGCCCCCAGGCCCAGAGCGCGGCGTCGCGGATCACGAGCACCAGCGCGAAAGTGGCAAGCAGCTGGTAAAGCTCGGGGGCGGCGTAGAGGCGGCGCAGCACCAGCATCTCGATCAGCGCACCGAGCGCGGCGACGGCGAGCGAAGCGACTAGCACGCCGCCCCAGAAGCCGAGCGGCCCGGCGCCGAACGCGCCGGCCAGCGCCACCGCCGCGTACAGGCCGACCATGAAGAAAGAGCCGTGCGCGAAGTTGACGATCCGCGTCACGCCGAAGATCAGCGAGAGCCCGCTCGCCACCAGGAACAGCGTCGATGCGGAAGCGAGGCCGGTGAGGATCTGCAGCAACGCGGTCGTGAGCGTCATCGGCGCTCCGTCCGCGTCGTCGTCGTCGCCGTCGTCAATCGGCCGGGCGGAGCTTTTTCACCTCGGCGTCGCTCGGCAGGTAGTCGGCTCCGTCCAGATAGCGATAGTCGGTCATCACGCCCTTGTCGCCCGCGAGGCTGGTCGTGCCGACGAACGCGCCCATCGTCGACTGGTGATCCGACGCCCGATACGTGATCTTGCCGAACGGCGTCGTCACCGGCATGCCGCTGAAGGCGGCGATGAGCTTGTCGGTGTCGGTCGACTTCGCCCGCTTCAGGCCGTCGGCAATCGACAGGATCATCGAGTAGCCGACCACCGAGCCGAGCTTCGGATACTCGTTGTACTTGCGGTAGTAGGCGAGGAAGAATTTCTTGTGGTCTTCGGTCTGGATGCCGTAGTACGGATAGCCGGTGACGATCCAGCCGACCGGCGCCTCGCTCTTCAGCGGCTCGAGGTATTCGGGCTCGCCGGTGAGCAGGCTGACGACCTTGCGGCCCTTGAACAGGTCTCGCGAAGTGCCTTCGCGAACGAACTTGATGAGGTCGGCGCCGAACAGGACGTTGAAGATCGCGTCGGGCCTGGCGTCGGCCAGCGCCTGCGTCACCGGGCCGGCGTCGATGCGGCCGAGCGGCGTCGCCTGCTCGGCGACGAACTCGACGTCGGGCTGGGCCTTCTTCATCATCGCCTTGAAGGTCGCCGCCGCCGACTGGCCGTACTCGTAGTTGGGATAGATGATGGCCCAGCGCTTCTTGTGCAGCTTCACCGCCTCGGGCACCAGCATGGCCACTTGCATGTAGGTGTTGGGGCGCAGGCGGAAGGTGTAGCGGTTGCCGTCCTGCCAGGTGATCTTGTCGGTGAGCGGCTCGGAGGCGAGGAAGAAGATCTTCTTCTGCTTCGCGAAGTCGGTGACCGCCAGGCCGATGTTCGACAGGAACGTGCCGCAGATCAGCGATACGTGCTCACGCGTCACCAGCTCCTCGGCGACGCGCACCGCGTCGCCCGGGTTGGCGTTGTCGTCGCGCGAGATGACCTCGAGCTTCTTGCCGAGAACGCCGCCGGCGTCGTTCACCTGCTCGACGGCGAGCTCCCAGCCCTTCTTGTACCCGTCGGTGAACGCGGGCTGGGCCTTGTAGCTGTTCATCTCGCCGATCTTGATCGTGTCGTCCGCGTGCGCGGGCAGAACTGCGACGCCACCAACGAGGGTCAGGGCGAAGGCAAGGCTCTTGAACATGAAAACTCCTGGTAGCCGATGAAAAACCGCTCAAGCAGCAACGATGGACCCGATGACTGTCATCGCCGGCACGCTTCGCAGCTTTCGTGCCGGCGAATCGCACGCTAACGCTGCCCGTCGAACTTCGCAATCTCGTCTGCCCGCAAGCCGCCGACCCGTGCGTGCGGCCGCGGCCCGGTCGTCATGCCGATCACCAGCAGCATCTCGTTCGGCCGCGGCGCGTCGGCGAGGCGGAACTCGATGGTGTCGAAATGGCTGCGGACGTAGGCGGCGACACGGTGGTGGATCGGAATGTCGATCGACGTGCCGGCCGGCCCGATCTTGGTGGTCGACGGCACGATCGCGTGCGAGCCCTCGAGCAGGTCGCGCATGCCGTAGCCGCCCGGCACGTGCCAGAGCGCGCCATGCTCGAGCTCACCGGCCAGGCCGACCAGCGCGCCCTTGCCGTAGCCCTGGATCCGGGCCGGCCCGCCGAGCGCCGCGACGAGGCGCGACGCCATCTCGCGGCCGAGCGGCTTGAGCGCTTCCATCATTGGCTGGATGTCTTCGACGTAGCGACCGGCGTAGGGATTCCTGACGACGGCAGCGGCCGTGCCGCGGCGCAGTGGCGCGGCCAGGCGCGGGCCGTTGTCGTGCCAGACGTCTTCGACCGAGACGACGAGCTTTCGCACATCGATCTCGGGTAGCGTGGAAGTGGCGGGGATCAGCATGGGACGAGACTCCGGGAAAGGCGTTCGAGAGGCCGAGGCGCGGCGGCGGCAGGTTCGACGACGACGAAGCGGCCTTGCAGCGACAGCACCGCCGCGATGATGCGCCCGCGCTCGATGGCGGCGCGCGCGGCTGCCGCGCCGGAGGCCAGTGCGGCGTCGATGGACGCGGCGGAAAGCAGCGGTACGGCGCATATCACGAGATGATTGCCGAGGTCGCTGTCGTCGCGGACGGCGTTCGCCGGGCGACGGACGATACGCGCGTCGTCGACATTGACGGCGTTGCCGATCACCGTCGCTGCGGCATCGGCCACCGACGCGCTGGCGGCGAGCACGGTCACCGAATCGGCAATGCCGAGCGAGAAGCTGCGGCCACGCCAGCCGGAGGTGGCGATACCTCGCACTTTCGACGTTGCGTCGATGGCGAAGCGGCCGTCGAGCGGCAGGCCGGCGAGGCCGCGTGCCGGGTCGGCGACGAGGCCGACGTCGAACGACGTTCCAGCACGCAGATGCAGCGCGATGTCGCCGCCGTTGTTGACGTAGGCGCGGGCGATGCGCGGGTCGGCGAACGATTCGATCAGCGCCTCGGCGACGCTGCCCGCGACGGCCGCCATCGCCGTGATGAAGCGCCCGCGCGATGCGTGCGCTCGACACGCCTCGACCATGCGGCGCGCGATCGGGCCCTTCGGGGCGACGAGCGCACCCGTCGCCGAACCCAGATCGGCGCGCAGCAAATTCAACTCGCCGACCAGCTCCTCGAGCACCGCGCCAAAGCGCACCCAGGCGTGCTCGATGCACTCGGCCGCAGCGCCCGCTTCGCCTTCGGCGAGCACGATGCAGTCGATCGGACCGTGCTGGAAATGCCAGCGGCCGTCGGCGAGACGGGCCCGCACCGCGCCGCTCATGCACCGGCCCTTCGTGCCGCGTCGAGCGGCCACGGATTGCCCGGCGCGGCCTCGACGAGTCGGTGCGCGTTCGCCGCCAGCACGTCCTCGAGGCGCTGCACGCGATCCATGTGACCGCCGAGGGTGCGGTAGTCGGCCAGACGCATCGTGAACTCGATCGGCGAGACGATCGCAGGCGTCGGCACCGAGCCGAAGCTCAGCGCTGGCATCTTCGCCACGTCGACCATCACCGTGATGCCGCCGCCCGGCCACACATACACCGGTGCGCCGCCGCAGGTGACGTTGACCAGCAGCTCCTTGATCGAGCGTGTCAGCCGCACCGGGTTGTCGGTGACGCCGGCGCGCAAGCTTCCGCCAGCGCCGGCGACGTAGAGCACCGAGCAGAGCGACGGCTCGCAGTTCTCGCCGATGCGCTCGACGACGCGGCGCACTTCCGTGGGCATTTCGGCGAGGCGCGGCACCAGCGCGTCGTCGAGGACGAACCAGGCCGAATCTTCGCCCGTAGTCGAGACCATCAGCAGGCGCAGGCCCGGCCGCGCGCCATGTCTGGCATCCCAGCCTTCGACAATCGAAAGCGGCTCGGTGATGTCGGTGCCGCCCCAGCCGGCACCCGGATTGGCGACCTGGAAGTAGCGCCCGGGTGTCGACTTGCGGCCGCGCAGGCGGATGCCGGTGGGCGCCATGTCGAGGAACTTGCCGGCCTGGTGCTCCGAGAGCACGCCGGTGATGTGGTCGTCGATGACGACGACCTCGTCGACATGGCCCGCCCACTGCGGCGCGAAGATGCCGATGGCGGCTGAGCCGCAGCCGACGCGCATGCGCTTTTCCTCGACGCCGTCGACGACCGGCGGCCTGTCGGCGCCGACGACGACGTTCGCGCCGCCCTCGATCTGCAACCCCACGGGCTCGCGGTTGCCGAGCGCCATCATCATGTCGCAGGCGATGCGCCCTTCCTTCTTCGTTCCGCCGGTCAGGTGATGGACGCCCCCGAGGGCCAGGAACTGCGAGCCGTATTCGATCGTGCTGACGTGGCCGACCGCCTCGCCCTTGCAGCGCACCGTCGCCTGCTCGGGGCCGAGGTAGCGGTCGGTGTCGATCTTCACCTTGAAGCTGCAGTAGCTGAAGATGCCTTCGGTGACCACCGTCACCAGGTCGACGCCTTCGTGGCGCGACGAGACGATGAAAGGCGCCGGCTTGTAGTCGGGATAGGTCGTGCCCGAGCCGACGCCGGAGACGAACACCGGCGCATCGCCGCCGACGAGGCTGCCGTCCCAGCGCCCCTCTTTCGCCGCGTTCCAGGCGACGAGATCGGTGCCCGGCCGGGCGACCAGCGCCAGCGTGTCGAGCCGCGTCAATACGCCGTCGACGTTGCCGTAGCGATCGCAGGCGCCGAGCTTGCCCGGGCTGATCTGGCAGAGCACCGGGCAGGCTTCGCAGCGCACCTTGTCGGCGGCCATGCGCTCGGGCGCCTTCGAGTGATTGAGGACGACCGGCTGGCCGTCGGAGCGCGCCGTGAAGGAACCCGGCTCGCTCATTCGGCGCCGCCTTCGCGTTGCGCCAGGATCGCCGCGCGCAAGCGGCTCGGCGTGGCCGGCACCTCGCGCATGCGCACGCCAGCCGCGTCGTGGATGGCGTTGAGGATGGCCGGCGCCGTCGCTACCAGCGCCGGCTCGCCGACGCCCTTGGCGCCCCACGGGCCGAGTGGCTCCGGGTCTTCGATCAGGTGCACCTCGATCGGCGGCACATCGCCTGCGGTGGGGATCAGGTAGTCGTGCAGGTTGTCGGTGCGGCCGTTGACGTATTCCTCCATCAACGCCATGCCGATACCCTGCGCCACGCCGCCGTGGATCTGCCCTTCGACCAGGGTCGGGTTGATGGCGCGGCCGACGTCGTGCGCCGCATGGATACGGATGAGCCGCACCGTGCCGAGCTCGAGATCGACCTCGAGCTCGGCCATCTGCGCCGCGAAGCCGTAGGTGGCATACGGCACGCCCTGGCCGTCCGCGTCGAGCGGCACCGTCGGCGGGTTGAAGCTACCGCTCGCCGTGGCGAGATCGCCGCTCGCATCGGCCGGCCACTCGCGCAGGTCGGCGCTGCGGCGCTCGCCGCTCTTGGCTTCGCCGACAAGGCTCGTGCCATCGAGTCGGAGTTGCAAGCCCCGCGCGTCGGCATCCGCGAACCCGAGCCGCTCGATCAGCATGCGACGCAACGCCGTGCCGGCGGCCTTCGCCGCGTTGCCCGACACGAAGGTCTGCCGCGAGGCTGACGACTTTCCGGCGTCGGCGGTGCGGTCGGTGTCGCCCATCACCTGCTGCACCGAGGCGAGCGGCAGGCCGACCGCATCGGCGAACATCTGCGGCATGATGGTCGCCGTGCCCTGACCGATCTCCTGCGCGCCGTTGTAGAGGAAGAGATGGGCGCCCCGCGTCGCATCGCAGCGCAGCGCACCGCGCATCGTCGACGGGTTGGCGATCACGGTGTTGCCGATGCCGTACCACATGCAGGCGATACCGGCGCCGCGGCGCAACGCGCCTTGCGTCACCGACGCGGCGCTGTTGAATGCATCGGTCGCTGCGCGCGCCACTCGCCAGGCCGGGCGCAGCGTATCGAGGCACTCGCGCAGCCCAACGCTCGCTTCGAGCTTTTGGCCGGTCGGCGTGCGGTCGCCGGCGCGCAGCGCATTGGCGTGGCGGAACTCGAGCGCGTCGATGCCCGATGCGGTGGCCAGCTCGTCGATCAGCAGCTCGCCGAGCAGCGCCGCCTGCGGCACGCCGAAGCCGCGAAAGGCGCCGGCGATGCTGTTGTTCGTGAGCACGGCCCGCGTCAGGGCGCGCACGTTCGGCACGCGGTATGGGCCACTCGCGTGGATGGGCACGCGGTTGGCGACGGTCGGGCCCCACGACGAATAGGCGCCGGTGTTGAAGTCGCCGCTGAAGTCGAAGGCGGTGAGCTTGCCGCTTGCATCGCAGGTCACGGTCGCGGTCATGCTCGCCGGGTGCCGCTTGGTGCTCGATCGCATCGACTCCGGCCGCTCGTAGACCAGGCGCACCGCGCGGCCGAGTTTCCAGGCGGCGACGGCGAGCAGCGGCTGCACCGACAGGTCGAGCTTGCCGCCGAAGCCGCCGCCGATCGCTGAAGGCACGATATGCACCTGCTCGGGCGCCAGCTTCATGACGCTCGCGATCTCGTCGCGATCCATGTACGGCGTCTGCGTGCAGGCGAAGATGCGCACGCGGCGTGGCGCCGTGGCGGTGGCCTCGACGACCTCGGCGTAACCTGCCTCCGGCTCGATGTAGGCATGCTCGACGTGGCGCGTCTCGAAGGCGGAGTCGGCGCGAAACGCCGCGCGCGTCGGATCGGCGAGGGCGGCGTCGACATCGCCCGAGACCACGCGGCCGCGGCACAGCAC
>JALYSL010000264.1 GCA_030854825.1 Pseudomonadota bacterium | reverse complement strand
CGGCGACGCTGTCTTTCGCATCGGCAACGCCGCCGGTGAAGCGCACCCAATCGTCGGCGAGGGCATCAGCATGGCCCTGCAATCGGCCTTCGTGCTGGCTTCGTTGATCGGTTCCGAGCGCGCCTCGCTGGTCAATCCGCAGACCGCCGCGGTGGCGCAGCGGCGCCTCATGAAGACCTACCAAGGGCTCTGGCGCCAGCGCTTCGCGACTCGACTGCGTGTTGCCGCGGCATTCGCGCACGTGGCCATGCGGCCGGTGGCCGCGCGTTCGCTCTGGCCGGTCGCCCGGCGCTGGCCGAGCCTGCTGACGCTCGGCGCGCGCTGGAGCGGCAAGACGCGCTGCGCCCCAGAAGCGGCCCGGCTCGCGGCCAGCTCGTCGTTCGTCGCGGACTGAGGCGCCAGCCTCGGGTATCGTCCCCGCGTGGCCGCCGATGTTCCCTTGCGATCGCGATTCGACCGCCTCGATGCGCTGCGTGGGCTGGCCATCGTCTGGATGGCGACTTTTCATTTCTCGTACGACCTCAACTATTTCCTGTTCATCCACCAGAACTTTCACGACAGCCCGTCTGGACCCTGCAACGCAGCTGCATCGTCGGCCTGTTCCTGCTGTGCGCCGGTGCCGGCCAGGCGGTGGCCGCCAACCAGCTTCAGGCATCGGCGATTCTGGAAACGCTGGGCTCAGGTAGCGGGCTGCGCGCTGCTCGTCAGCATCGGCTCATGGTTCATGTTCCCGGCCAGCTTCATCAGCTTCGGTGTGCTGCACGGCATCGCCTTGATGCTTATCGTCGTTCGCTTCACGTCGGGCTGGGGCGCGTGGCGCTGGCCGCTCGGGCTCGTCGCGATCGCGCTGCCCTACTTCGTGCAGGATGCATTTTTCGACTCGCGCTGGACCAACTGGATCGGCCTCGTCACGCACAAGCCGTTCACCGAGGACGACGTGCCGGTCCTTCCCTGGCTCGGTGTCATGTGGTGGGGCGCGGCGGCGGCCGATTCACTGCTGCGGCATCGGCGCGAATGGCTGGCCGGCCCGCTGCTGCGCGCTTTCGCACCGCTGGCCGCGCTTGGCCGCTGGAGCCTCAGCTTCTACATGGTGCATCAGCCGGTGCTGATCGGCATTCTGGCCGCCATCGTCGCCCTGCGGCACCTGTGATCAACGAGCCGATACCTCGAATAGTACGTAGTTCCCTCATGGGCGCACCCAGCAGCCTTGCATAGACTGCGCGGGCTGGCGCCCGGAGGCACCAAGGAGACAGGATGACGAAGTGGCGCCGAGTGCGCAAGGATCACGTGGCAGCCGTGCTGTTGATGGCAATGGGCATCGCCATTCTCGTGATCGGATTTCGCTACCGCATGGGCACCCTCGTGCACATGGGGGCCGGGTTCATCCCCGTCGTTCTCGGCATTCTCATGACGGTGGTCGGGCTGGTCGTCGGCGTGCTCGCCAATTTCGGTACCCCGGAGGAAAAGGCGGCGCAGGCGCTGCCCGATCCGCCCGATCTGCGCGGTGGCCTCTGCATCCTCGCCGCCGTCGGCGTCTTCGTCCTGCTGGGCGCCTACGGCGGCCTCGTTCCAGCCGCTTTCGGCTCGGTCTTCGTGGCGGCCATGGGCGATCGGAACAACACCTGGAAGACGGCGCTGCTGCTGTCGCTGGCGATGACCGTATTCGGCGTCGCCGTCTTTCATTACGGGCTGCGTGTGCAGCTGCCGCTCTTCACGTGGGGCAACTGAGCCTCGCTTCACTGTCCGAGAGACTGAACCATGCACCAGACCCTGATGGACCTGTGGTACGGCTTCAGCATCGCCCTCGAGCCGCACAACCTGATGTGGTCGGTGTTCGGCGTGCTGATCGGCAACCTGATCGGCGTGCTGCCCGGCATGGGCGCGCTGACGACCATCTCGATGCTGCTGCCGCTCACCTACGTGATTCCGCCGGTGCCGGCCATCCTCATGCTGGCCGGCATCTTCTACGGCTCGCAGTACGGCGGCGCGATCGGCGCGATCCTGCTCAACCTGCCGAGCCATCCGCCGCACGCCGTGACCTGTCTCGACGGCTATCCGCTCACCAAGATGGGCAAGGGTGGAACCGCGCTCGGCATCACGATGATGTGCTCGTTCTTCGCCGCATCGGTCGGCATCATCGTCATGATCTTCATGTCGCCGCTGCTGGTGCAGGTGGCCTTCAAGTTCGGGCCTACCGAGATCTGTTCGATCATGCTGCTCGGCCTGCTCGCCGGCGCGACGATGTCGCGGGGCTCGCCGTTGAAGGGCGTCGCGATGACGGTGTTCGGCCTCTTCTGCGGCGTCGTCGGCACCGATGTCATCAGCGGCACGGCCCGCTATACCTTCGATCTGCCCGATCTTGCCGACGGCATCGAGCTCGGCGCGCTCTTCATGGGCCTGTTCGGTATCGCCGACTTCCTGATGAGCGTCAACCGGACCAACATCAAGATCACGAACACGAAGATGAGCATGAAGGACATGCGACCGTCGCGCGCCGAGATCAAGGAGGCTTTCTGGCCGATGGTGCGCGGCACGCTGGTCGGCACGATCTTCGGTGCGATGCCGGGAACCGGCCCGACGATCACCACGTTCATCGCCTACGCGATCGAACGCAAGATCTCGAAGACACCGGAGAAGTTCGGCCACGGCATGATCGCCGGCGTGGCCAGCCCCGAGGCGTCGTCGCACTCGAAGACGCAGGTCGATTTCATCCCGACCATGTCGCTCGGCATTCCGGGCGACGCGGTGATGGCGCTCATCCTCGGTGCTCTCATCATCAAGGGCATCCAGCCGGGGCCGCAGCTCATCACCGAGCACCCGGACATCTTCTGGGGCCTGATCGCCAGTTTCTGGATCGGCAACGTCCTGCTCGTGATCCTGAACGTGCCGATGATCGGCGTCTGGGTGCGCCTTCTGCGCGTGCCGTACAAGTACCTGTTCCCGGCGGCGCTCTTCTTCATCGCCGTGGGTGTCTACAGCACCAAGAGCAGCCTGTTCGACGTCGGCGAGGTGGCCGTCTTCGGCGTCCTCGGCGCGATCTTCCTCTGGCTCGATTTCCAGATCGCGCCGATTGCGCTCGGCTTCATTCTCGGCCCGATGCTCGAGGAGAACTTCCGTCGCGCCATGCTGCTCTCGCGCGGCGACATCACGGTGTTCATCCACCGCCCGATCAGCGCCTGGTTCATCGCCGCCTGCACCCTGCTGGTGCTTGCCCAGGTCTTCGCCTACGTCCGGCGAATCACGATCAAGCCGGCGGCGCCGCTGCACAAGCCGGGCGAAGAGCTGATCGCCGAATAGATCGCGGCGCCGTGGGGCGATCGGCCGGCATCCTTCGGCGGTGCCGGTCGCCGCTCGCTACCATGCCGGCATGACCCAGGCGATCCTGTTCGGATTCCACGCGGTGGGCGTTCGCCTGAAGGTCGCACCGCGAACGCTGGTCGAGCTGCACGTCGACAAGAGCCGGCGAGACCCGCGCATGCATCATTTCCTGGCCCGTGCCGAAGCGGCCGGCGTGTCGCTGGTCGACAGCGACGACCAGCGCCTGCAAAAGCTGTCCGGCTCGCACCGACATCAGGGCGTGGTCGCGCGCGTCGAGCCGCTGCCGCGTTCGCATTCGCTCGACGACACGCTCGACGCTGTCGACGGCCCGCCGCTCATCCTCGTGCTCGACGGCGTCACCGACCCGCACAACCTCGGCGCCTGCCTGCGCGTCGCCGACGGCGCCGGTGCGCACGCGGTGGTCGCGCCGAAGGACCATGCGGTCGGGCTCAACGCGACCGTCGCCAAGGTGGCGAGCGGCGCCGCCGAGACGGTGCCCTATTTCATGGTGACCAACCTGGCCCGCACCCTCAACGAATTGAAGGAGCGCGACATCCGCATCGTCGGCACGGCCGAAGATGCGCCGCGCTCGATCTACGAGCTCGACCTGAGTGGCCCGCTCGCCTTGGTCTTCGGCGCCGAAGGCTCGGGCCTTCGCCAACTGACCTCGCGCACCTGCGACGAGCTGGTGCACCTGCCGATGCGCGGCGCCATCGAAAGTCTCAACGTCTCGGTCGCCAGCGGTGTGTGCCTGTACGAAGCAGCGCGCCAGCGGGCGCAAAGGAATG
>JALYSL010000256.1 GCA_030854825.1 Pseudomonadota bacterium | reverse complement strand
TGGCTGCGCACGACGCCGACAAAACCGATGCCGAACTCGCGCGCCCGCGCCACCGCCTCGGCGACCGCCAGCTCACAGGCCGGAAACGCCAGCCCGTCGGCCGCATCGACGATCGCGACTGCGCCTTTGTTCTTCGTCACGCGGGCGATGGCGGCGCCCTCGACCCGGCCGTTCCTCAGATGCGTCGCGTACTGGGCCACGCGGCTGAGGCCGTGCGAGGCAAGCCCCTGCGCTTCGGCGAGGACCAGGGCGCGTGCCGTCGAGTCGGCCATCCCCGCATGGGCGCCGGCACGCTGCAGCGCCGCCGAGACGCGCCGCCGTGCTTCGTCGAGCGAGAGTGTTGCCATCAGCCGAGGGCCTCCATCACCTTGTCGGCGATCAGGGTCGAGATCCGCGCGCTCGACTCCTGCGACGGCCCCGCGACATGCGGCGTGAGGAGCAGGTTCGGGCAGCCGGCGAAGGCGTTGTCGGCCAGCAGCGGCTCGACAGCGAAGACATCGAGCGCGGCGCCACCGAGATGGCCGCTCTTCAGCGCCGCGACCAGCGCCCGCTCGTCGACGATGCCGCCGCGCGCCGCGTTGACGAGCACGGCACCCGGCTTCATGGCGGCGAGGCGCCCTGCATCGATGAGGTTCTTCGTCGAATCGAGCAGTGGGACGTGCAGGCTGACGACATCGGCGGTAGCAAGCAACTGCTCGAGGCCGACGCGCTCGACGCCGGCGTCGGCATAGGCCGCGTTGCCCGAATCCAGCGCCGCATCGAACGCGACCACGCGCATGCCAACGCCTTGCGCCAGTCTCGCCGTGACTCGGCCGATCGAGCCGAAGCCGACCAGGCCGAGCACCTTGCCGCCGATCTCGCGGCCGTTCGACAGCGCATCGCGCGGCCAGCGGCCGGCGATCACGTCGCCGCTCGAGCCATAGACGCCGCGCAGCAGCAGCATCGCCGAAGTGATCACGTATTCGGCCACAGAGCTTGCGTTGGCGCCCACCGCGGGGATCACCTCGATGCCGCGCGCCGCGCAAGCGTCGACGTCGATGTTGTCGAGGCCGACACCGAGCCGGGCCACGACCTTGCAGCGCGTCAGCGCCCCCAGCAGCTCGCCGCGCACCTGGGTCCGGTTGCGAACGATGAAGGCGTCGGCGCCGGCCGCGATCTCGCGCATCCGCGCCGGTTCGTCGACGAGCTTCGGGTCGTAGAGCACGTCGTGCGCCGCTGAAAGCGTGGCAACGCCGGGCGCGTCCATGAACTCGGTAATCACGATGCGCGACATGTCAGGGCTTCGACGACTGCTCTGCACACCCTATGCCGTGACGACAAAGGGGCACCTCGTGCGCCGCGGATCGGGGGACATGAGCGGAGTAGAGCGCCCTGTCGGCTCGATCCTGCCCCGAGGACTTCGCCACGCGTAGCCTCGGTCAAGCCGCGTGAAGGCTACGCACTCTCATACAACCGCGTCATCACGAACTCACGATGGCCGAGCGCTTCAGCCGCAGTGAGTCGGCCGTTGGCCGTGCGCAGCATGCACTCGAGCAATTGATCCCCCGCCCGGTCGAGATTGATCTCACGCTGCAAAAGGCCGGACGTGTCGACGTCGACGTGCTCGCTCATCAACCGCACCGTGCGCGGGTTGGCGCAGATCTTGATCACTGGCAGGATCGGGTTGCCGATGACGTTGCCCTGCCCGGTCGGGAAGAAATGCACCGCATAGCCCGAAGCGGCGCAGAGCGTCACCATCTCGGCCGCCGCGCTCGACGAATCCATGAACCAGAGGCCCGGGTGGGTCGGCATCTCGGCCTTGTCGAGCACGCCGTCGACGGTGCACTTCTTGCCGATCTTCTGGATGTTGCCGAGCGCCTTTTCCTCGATCGTCGTCAGGCCGCCGGCGATGTTGCCCTTGGTCGGTTGCGAGTCGGAGAGGTCGCTGGTCTTGTGCCGGTTGATGACGTCCTGGTAGCGGTCGAACATGAACATGAACTGCTTGCGGACTTCGTCGTTGGCACAGCGCGCGGCGACGATGCTCTCGCCGCCGGTGATCTCGGTCGTCTCGCCGAAGCAAAGCGTCGAGCCGAGCGGATGCAGCTTGTCGAAGGCGTTGCCGACGGTCGGGTTCGAGCCGCAGCCCGAGGTCGTGTCGCTCTCGCCGCACTTGGTCGAGACCCAGAGCTCGGAGACCGGGCAAGCTTCGCGCTGCTTCTCGCTGGCCCACTGCACGTACTCGCGCGCCACTTTCGAGGCACGCATGATGGTGTCGTGGTCGCCGTGGCCTTCGATGCCGAAGCCGGTGACGGGCTTGCCTGTTTTGGCGATGCCGTCGACCACCTTCTTGGTCCAGCCCTCCTCGATGCCGATGACGACGACAGCGGCGACATTCGGATTGCAGCCGGCGCCGATGAGGGTGCGGAAATGAAGGTCGAGGTCGGCGCCGAATTGCAGACGACCGTACGGATGCGAGATGGCCAGCGCACCCTTGATGTTGTACGCCACCGCCTCGGCGGCCGCGTTCGACAGGTCGTCGAGCGGCAGGATGATGACCAGGTTGCGCACCCCGACCCGGCCGTTCTCGCGCCGGTAACCCATGAACGTGATGTCTTTCGTGATGACGGGCATGCCTACCACCTCTTCGTCTTGATGTTGTGGACGTGGGCGTGCTCGCCCTTCCTGATCGGCGCCACGAC
>JALYSL010000212.1 GCA_030854825.1 Pseudomonadota bacterium | reverse complement strand
TGGGCACGGCGGCGATGAAGCCATCGACGTAGTTCATGAACATCTCCTTCGTTGATTCGGTTCAGGCACCGGCCGCGGCGGCCTCAAGCCCGGCGATGTCGAGCTTGACCATCTTCAGCATCGCCTCGGCCACGCGCCCGGCCTTGGCGCGGTCGGGGTTCGTCATCAGCTCGCCGAGCCGCGTCGGCACGATCTGCCAGCTGAGCCCGTACTTGTCCTTCAGCCAGCCGCACTGCTCGACTTGGCCGCCTTCGAGCAGCCCATTCCAATAGCGGTCGATTTCCTGCTGGTTTTCGCAGTTCACCACGAACGACACGGCGTGATTGAAGTCGTCGAGCGGGCCGGCGCTGATGGCCATGAACGGCTGCCCGAACAGCGTGAACTCGACGATCTTCACCGAACCGGGCGGCCCGCTGGGCGATTCGGCCGGCATGGCGGTGACGCGCTCGACGCGCGAATCGGGAAAGACGCTGGCATAGAACCGTGCGGCCTCTTCGGCTTCGCGCGCATACCAGAGACGGGGCGTGATCTGGCCATGACGGGTGTTCTCGTGGTGCGCTCTGGTGTCAGCCTTGCATGGTGGCATGCGGCGCGAGCGCGGGGGCTTCAGGCATGTCGGAGGTTTGCGGGGTGTCGCTCATGATTTCTCCTTTCGGTGGTGCGGGTGAGGTTCGCCGCTCGCGACCCGGTCGGTCGAACAGGAACTCGAGATAGGCGCGCAGGTGGCCGATCGACGTGGCCGCGGCTGCGACGTCCTGAGTGGCCTTGGCAAGGATGAAAGCGCCCTGCAGCACGGCCTGCGTGTGCAGGGCCAAGCCGCACGCATCGACGCCGGCGCCGCGGCTGCTCGCAGCGAGCGCCTCGGCGATGTCGGCTTCCAGCGTGGCCGCGTGGCCGGTGATGCTGCGCGCGCAGGCATCGCGGATGGCCGGGCTGGACTCGTGCACTCCTGCACCATCGTGCCCACCAGGCAGGTGTACTCGGCGATGCGACCCTGCAGGATCGCGGCCCGGAAATCGAGGTAGCCCTGCACGCGCTCGCGCGCCGAGGCCCCGGCATGGTAGGGAGCCGCCTCGAACAAGGCGCCGGTCAGCGCCGACCAGTGATCGGCCGCCTCGACCGCAAGCTGCTCCTTGCTCGCGAAATGATGGAAGAACGCGCCCTTGGTGACTTTGGCGGCCGCGCACAGGTCGTCGACGGTGGTGGCGTTGTATCCCTTGGCCCGAATGACGTTCAGGGCAACATCGAGGATCCGTTCCCGGGCGCTCGTTCGCTGTGGCGTGGTCGTCATGTTCAGCTCCTGTGAAGTAGCGTGCCGACTGGTTGGTCGTCAAGCGATCGATCGAACTACTACGACATCGGCGCCGCGTACCCGCTCACGCCGCAGGTGACGCCGGGCATCGATGCCTACGACCGACGCGTGCGGCGCCTGCAGGACGAAGGCCAGTTCGGCAACGCGCTGATCTTCTCGGACTTCAACTATGCCAAGGGCAGATCTCCGGCCTCTATCTCTCTCACGACAAGGGCCTCACCGGTTGCGCACCTTCCCTTCGGCGATGGAGACTCGACGCCTCTACCGCGATGCCGACGGTAGCATCGGCTCTTCCTGCTCCCATCTTCAGCATGCCGCCCGCGCCCGGATGACCGTCTCCCCGCACGACCTTCGCGCCGACGCGCGGCGCCGCATCGACGCGGCGCAGCGCATCGTCGTGCTGACCGGCGCCGGCATCTCCACCGAGTCCGGCATTCCCGATTTCCGTGGCCCGAGCGGCGTGTGGACGAAGAACCCGGCCGCCGAGAAGCAGTCGACCATCGACCACTATCTGGCCGACCCCGCGCTGCGCCAGACGGTCTGGCGAACCCGCCTCGAATCGCCTGCCTGGACGGCGCAGCCCAACGAGGGCCACCGCGCCCTCGTGACCCTCGAGCGACGCGGCAAGCTGCACGCCCTCGTCACGCAGAACATCGACGAGCTGCATCAGCGCGCCGGCCAGTCGCCGGAGCTCGTCGTCGAAGTGCACGGCAGCATGCGGCGCGTGATGTGCTGGTTGTGCGGGCGGCGCGCGCCCATGGAAGAGGCGCTCGCGCGCGTTCGCGCCGGCGAGGCCGATCCGCACTGCCTCGACTGCGGCGGCATTCTGAAGAGCGACACCATCTCGTTCGGCCAGATGCTCGTGCCGGCGGTGGTCGAGCGCATGATGACCGTGACGGCCGAGGCCGATCTCCTGCTCGCCATCGGCACGACCTTGCAGATCTACCCGGCGGCCGGCATGGTGCCGGCGGCGGCCGACAGTGGCGCCGGCGTGATCATCGTCAACAACCAGCCGACGCCGATGGACGACCTGGCCGATGTCGTGATCCGCGAGCCCATCGGCGCCGTGCTGGCATCGATCTGCGGCTAGCTCTCATGTCTCAATCAGGGATCGTCATCTGCGTCTCGTGCCGACAGCAGCGCTTCGAATGCTCGGGAAGGGTCGGCAGCCTCTCTCCCTGTCGTGCGTGATCGTCGGCAGCGCGCGGCCGCACTTTGGACCTTGCCCGTCCCGGACCTAGCGATGCTTGCCCGTATGCCAGCCTCGCGCCGCCAGGTGCCGGCTGCCGACAGCCTCGGCCGCGCCTTCCAGCGTCGTTCCCATTGAGTCGTTCCAGCGGTTGAGAAAGCCGAACAGCGAGACGACGCCCAGGATCTCGACGATTTCGTCGTCGGTCCAGTGCGCCCGCAGGGCGCTGGCGATGGGCTCGTCGACGGCGTTGGGAACGCTCGCCGCCGCCAGGGCGAACTCGAACGCCGCCTTCTCCGCGGCGCTGAAGAGATCGCTCTGGCGGAATTGCCAGATCGCGGCGAGGCGTT
>JALYSL010000211.1 GCA_030854825.1 Pseudomonadota bacterium | reverse complement strand
GAATAGCCGATCCCGACGCCGCCGCCTTGCTGCACCGACACCCACGTGGCGCCCGCCGACGCATTCAACAGCGCGTTGAGGATCGGCCAGTCGGCAATCGCGTCGCTGCCGTCGCGCATGGCCTCGGTCTCGCGGGTGGGCGAGGCCACGCTGCCGCAATCGAGGTGGTCGCGGCCGATGACGATCGGCGCCTTCAGCTCGCCCGACTTGACCATCGCGTTGAAGGCGAGGCCGGCGCGATGCCGCTCGCCGAGGCCGATCCAGCAGATGCGCGCCGGCAGGCCCTGGAAGGCGATGCGCTCGGCCGCCATGTCGAGCCAGCGATGCAGGGGCGCGTTGTCGGGGAAGAGCTCCTTCATCTTCGCATCGGTCTTGGCGATGTCTTCGGGGTCGCCGCTGAGCGCGACCCAGCGGAACGGCCCGGTGCCGCGACAGAAGAGCGGCCGGATGTAGGCCGGCACGAAGCCCGGGAAGTCGAAGGCGTTGGCGACACCATGATCGAACGCGACCTGGCGGATGTTGTTGCCATAGTCGACGGTGGCGATGCCCATGGCCTGGAAGTCGAGCATCGCCTGCACGTGGCCAGCGCAACTCGCCGCCGCGGCATCGCGCAACGCCGCGTGCTGCGCGTCGTCGGCCTGCGCGTTCTGCCAGCGCTGGAGCGACCAGCCGGCCGGCAGATAGCCGTTGACGAGGTCGTGCGCCGAGGTCTGGTCGGTGACCAGATCGGGGCGGATGCCGCCGGCGCGGGCGCGCCGCACCAGCTCGGGCAGGACCTCGGCAGCGTTGCCGAGCAGACCAACCGAGACCGCCTTCCTTTCCTTCGCGTAGCGGGCGAGGCGGGCCAGTGCATCGTCGATGTCGGTGGCCTGCTCGTCGAGATAGCGCGTCTTCAGGCGGAAGTCGATGCGCGACTGTCGGCACTCGATCACCAGCGACGACGCGCCGGCAAAGCTCGCGGCCAGCGGTTGCGCGCCGCCCATGCCGCCGAGGCCGGCGGTGAGGATCCAACGGCCGGCCAGGCTGCCGCCGAAATGCTGGCGCGCGGCCTCGACGAAGGTCTCGTACGTACCCTGCACGATACCCTGGCTGCCGATGTAAATCCAGGAGCCCGCCGTCATTTGCCCGAACATCATCAGGCCCTTGCGGTCGAGCTCGTGGAAGTGCTCCCACGTCGCCCACTTCGGCACCAGGTTGGAGTTGGCGATCAGCACGCGCGGCGCATCGGCGTGGGTACGAAAGACGCCGACCGGCTTGCCCGACTGAATCAGCAAGGTTTCGTCTTCGCCGAGCTCGCGCAGCGACTGCAGGATCGCCTCGAAGCAGTCCCAGTTGCGCGCCGCCTTGCCGATGCCGCCATAGACGACGAGCGCGTCGGGGTTCTCGGCAACCTCGGGATCGAGGTTGTTCTGGATCATCCGGTAGGCGGCTTCGATGAGCCAGTTCCGGCAGCTGAGACTCGTGCCGCGCGGCGCCCGTACCGGGCGAGGCTGGGCCACTTGATGGAGAACGGACAGGTCGGTCATGACGCTTCGCCGGCAGTGGATCGGGTCGCCAACTCTACTTGCATAGACAAGTCTAGGCAAGTAGACTGACCCGATGATTTTTGACGACAGCGCGTCCCTCCTGGCCGAGCACCGGCCGGTTGCGCCGTATGCGCGGGTCAAGGCCTTCTTGAAGGACGAGCTGGCGGGCGGACGTTGGTTGCCCGGTGCGCTCATGCCTTCCGACGCCGAACTGGTGGCGCAATTCGGGGTCAGCCGCATGACGGTGACCCGGGCCCTGCGCGAGCTGCAGGCCGAAGGGCTGGTCGAGCGCATCCAGGGCGTCGGCACCTTCGCCGCGCACCTATATCGCGTCTCCTCGACCCTCACCATTCGAGATCTGCACGAGGAGATCGCCGCGCGCGGCCATCGCCATCACGCCGAGGTGCACGTCGCGGCGCGCGAGCGCGCTCCCGCCGCCCTGGCCGCGCAGCTCGGCCTGGCCAGCGAGGCGCTCGTCTTTCACACGTTGATCGTCCACTTCGAGAACGACGTACCCTTGCAGTCCGAAGACCGCTACGTCAACCCGGCCTGCGCGCCGCACTATCTCGAGGTCGACTTCACGAAGATGACGCCGACGCACTATCTGCTGCAAGTGGCGCCGCTCTGGGAAGCGCAGTACTCGATCCAGTCGAGCGCGCCGAGCGCCGAGGAGGCGCGCCTGCTCGACATCGATCCGCACGAGGCCTGCCTGGTTGTGGTCCGCCGCACCATGAGTCGAGGCATTCCGATCACGATCGCACGCCTGGTGCACCCGGGCTCGCGCTACCAGATTGATGGCCACTTCAAGCCCTGACGCGATGACGGTGCGCTGCATCGCGACCGGCCAAGTGGCGGTGCAGGCCTGGCGCAATGGCGGCGGGCGCACGCGCGAGCTGCTGGCCTGGCCTGCGGGCGCCGGCTGGTCGCTTCGCATCAGCCTGGCCGACATCGATGTCGACGGTCCGTTCTCGGCTTTCCCCGGCACGGTCCGCTGGTTCACGGTGGTTGAGGGCGCCGGCGTGATGCTGTCTTTCGGTGGCATCGAGCGCCGTGTCGTGCGCGGCAGTGCGCCGCTTCGCTTCGATGGCGCGGAAGCACCGGGTTGCCGATTGATCGAGGGACCCACGCGCGACCTCAATCTCATGTGTCGCGGCGGCGAAGGAACGACGCTGGCCGTGGAACCGAGCACGACCTGGAGCGATGCCTTCGCGATGCGCGGCCTGTACGTCGCCGCATCCGGTCGCTGGTCGGCCGGAGGCGAGTCGCGCGATCTCGAGGCGGGAACCTTGCTGTGGTGCGAAGCGGCCGACGCAGCGCCGGTGCCGTGGCGCTTCGCAGCGCGGGCGCCGGCCACGATCGCATCGGCGTGGTGGCTCGGCTTCACGCCGGCATCGAGCGCGCCATGAC
>JALYSL010000499.1 GCA_030854825.1 Pseudomonadota bacterium | reverse complement strand
GGCCGACAGCGGCCGCGCCGCGCGACCTTCCGAGTCTTCCTCGTCTTCGGCGGACTGTCCGACCGCAGGACCGCGCCGGACCAGGCGCCTCAGGAGCACGAAGCCGCCGCCGAAGATGACGATGTAGGCGAGCACGTAGGCCGCGAGCGACAGTGCCACATCGCCGGTCACGAGCGATGGCGAGACCGCGTCGCGGGTGCGCATCAGCCCGTACACCACCCAGGGCTGGCGTCCGACTTCCGTCACCGTCCAGCCGGCGAGCACGGCGATGAAGCCGAGAGGCATCCCATATTGGGCGGCGCGAAGAAACCCGGGCGAGCTGTACAGGCGGCCGCGTCTTCGCTGCCACCAGCCCGAGGCGACGATCAGCAGCATCAGGATGCCGATGCCGACCATGATGCGAAACGCGAAATAGACGATCGCCACCGGCGGCCGGTCTTCGCGCGAGAACGCCTTCAGCCCCTTCACCTCGCCGTTCCATGAATGGGTCAGATAGAGGCTCCCGACCTTCGGGATCGCGACCTCGTAATGGTTGGTCTCTTCACGCGCGTCGGGCCACGCGAACAGGGACGCGGGAACACCGCGTCCCGTGTCCCACAGGCCCTCCATCGCCGCCAGCTTGGCCGGCTGGTATTCCAGCGTGTTCACTCCGTGCAGGTCGCCGAGGAGGATCTGCAGCGGCACCATCAAGGTCAGGAAGTAGAGCGACATGCGCAGCATGACCTTGCCTTCCTCCACATGGCGCTGCTGGCGCAGGTACATGGCGCCGACGCCGAGGATGACGAAGGCCGTCGTGACGACGAAGGCGACGACCGTGTGGGTGAGCCGGTACGGAAAGGAGGGCGAGAAGATCACCTTGAACATGTCGACCGGGAAGAACCGCCCGTTGAGCATCTCGTGGCCGGTCGGCGTCTGCATCCAGCTGTTGACCGCGATGATCCAGAACGACGACAGCAGCGTGCCGAGCGCAACGCCTATCGCCGCGAGCACGTGAACCCATTGCGGCACGAGCTTTCGACCGAACAGCAGCACACCGAGGAAGGCGGCCTCGAGGAAGAACGCGGTCAGCACCTCGTAAGCCATCAGGCCACCGACGACGTTCGAGGTGGCATCGACGAAACGGCTCCAGTTGGTGCCGAACTGGAACGGCATCACGATCCCCGAGACCACGCCCATGCCGAACGAGATCGCGAAGATCTTGATCCAGAAAGCGGAGAGGCGCCGATAGACGTCGTCCTTCTTGACCCACCAGAGGACCTCGAGCGTCGCGATGTAGCAAGACAGGCCGACTGTGAACGCCGGCAGCAGGATGTGCAGGGCGATGACCCACGCGTACTGGAAACGGGAGAGCAGCAAGGCGTCCAGACGCTTCTCCGGGGGTGATCAAACGCCTGGAGAACGCCGGCAAGCGGCGTGCCCGTTGCGGCCCAGGAGCGCACGCCTGGACAAGCACGGTTCCACTCCATCAATCAGTGAGTGGCCGATCGTCCCTCGATGGTTCTCGCTCTGGTCGCACCGCGGGTCTCGCGCACGAGCAGCACCAGCAGCATGGCGAACGCGGCACTCCAGCACCACGCCGCGAGGCCGAGCAGTTGCAGTGGAAAGATTCCCACACCGGCCAGCACGCGGGCGAGCGTCGCGACAGCGACGAGAAAGGTTCCCCAGAGTGGCAGACGGGCGCGCGCCGGATCCCGGCGCGCCTTGAGCAACGCCGTCATGGCCATGACGTTGAGGGTCAGCGTGCCCAGGCCGCCGACCATGATGATGTGCAGCGCGACGGTCTGCCAGCGACCCTCGCCAAGAGCTGCACCGTAGAAAACGAGGCCGAGCGCGACCCAGCCATAGCCCGCGGCGAGGCACAGAAGATCCGGCCGGCCCTGCAGCGCCCACAGTCGCCAGCGCAGCAGGCGCACTGCGGCCAGCAGGCCGGCGGCGACGAGCGCCACTGCCGCGAGCAGGACAAGAGCGGGTCGATCGGGAACCGCCTGAGCTGCGGTGGCGGTCGCCAGGGTGAGGATCAGCGCGGCTTCGATGCGTGGCTGGACCCGGGCTTCGAGATTCGCGCCCTGGCGGTAGAACTGGCCGGCGACCGCAGGAGCGATCAGCCGTCCGCCCATGAACAGCATCAGCAGCGCGAAGAGCGGAACGGCGACCGAGAGGCTGCCGCGCTGCGCTACGGAGAACGCGGCTGCGGCGGCACAGATCGCGACCAGGACCAGCGGCAGCGCCTGGTTGCGCAGCTTCTTGGCGGCGCCGAGCAGCCGCGGTGCGATCCGCAGCGCCAGGAGCACCGCGAAAATCGCGTTCGAACCAGCCGCCGCCATGCTCTGCGGGTCCAGCACGAAGCTCACGCGCGCCAGCACCCAGAATGCGAGCAGGCTGCCCATTCGAGCCATGCTGCTCGGCCCGACCTGGTTCCCCGCCACCACCGCGAGCGCGAAGCCGAACAGCATTTCGTGCGCGTGCCCTGCGGGTGAGGCGAGGCCGGGGAAGGCCTCGAGATATCCCGTCATGGAGTAGAGCGAGGCGGGCAGGATCCACACCGCATAGGCCGCCGCAGCAGGGAAGAAGACGACGTTGCCGGCGATCCGCTTCACGGGATCAAGGTCCGGGCGAATTCATTTCGGTGGCATCGATCCGTCGACTCGTCTGTCTGCCTGCACGCGAACGGCAACTCGGGGATTCCTCATTTGGAGGACGCTTCGACTTGAACCGAAAGCGGTCGGTTCAGCAGGTCCGGGGCCGGCGGCAGGCCGGTCACTTCGAGGATCTCGCGCTCGCCGAGTGTCTCGCGCTCGAGCAGGGCCGCAACCAGGGCATCGAGCGGCGCACGGTGCGCCTGCAACAACCCGAGCGCATCGCGGTAGCTCTCGTCGATGATGCGTCGCACTTCGGAGTCGATGATCTGCGCCGTTGCCTCACCGAAGGGCCGGGTGCCTGGAAAGCTGCCCGGCGTGCCCAGGTAGGGATTGTCTCGCGGCGCAAGCTGAACCAGGCCCAGCCGTTCGCTCATGCCCCAGCGCGCGACCATGTTGCGGGCGAGCTGCGTGACCTGCTCGATGTCGCTTTCGGCCCCGGTCGTCTTCGTGCCGTAGACGAGCTCTTCCGCCGCGCGTCCGCCGAGCATGCCGACGATACGTGCGCGCAGGTAGGCCTCGGGATAGTTGTAGCGGTCGGTATTCGGGCGTTGGTAGGTCACCCCGAGCGCCTGTCCGCGCGGCACGATCGTGACCCGATGCACCGGGTCGGCACCCGGCACGACCAGGCCGAGGATCGCGTGCCCGCTCTCGTGATACGCGATCCGTTCGCGATCGTCACGGCTCAGCAGGAGCACGCGCTCCGGCCCGAGCACGATCTTTTCCAGCGCGTCGATGAAGTCCTTCTGATGAACGTTGTCCTGGTTGCGCTGCGCGGCAAGCAATGCGCCCTCGTTGACCAGGTTCCTCAGGTCTGCCCCCGACAGCCCCGGGGTGATGCCGGCCAGCTCCTCGAGGTTCGCATCGGCGGCGAGCGGCACCTTGCGCGTGTGCACCTTGAGGATGGCCGCACGGCCCACTCGATCCGGCAGATTGACGAAGACCCGGCGGTCGAAACGGCCTGGCCGCAGGAGCGCGCGGTCGAGGATGTCCGGCTGGTTGGTCGCCGCGAGGACGATCACGCCCTCGCGGCTCGAGAACCCATCCATCTCCGTGAGGATCTGGTTCAGCGTCTGCTCCTGCTCGCTCGCGCCGCCGAGCGCGAGCTGCCCGCGAGCCCGGCCGATCGAATCAATCTCGTCGATGAAGACGATGGCCGGCGCCTTTTCGCGTGCCTGCTTGAAGAGATCCCGCACGCGCGCTGCGCCGACACCGACGATCATCTCGACGAACTCGGCCGCGCTCATCGAGAAGAATGGAACACCCGCCTCGCCCGCCACCGCGCGGGCGAGTAGCGTCTTGCCGGTGCCCGGTGCGCCGACCAGCAACACGCCCTTGGGCGCGGTGCCGCCGAGCCGGGTGTATTTCTCGGGCGCTTTCAGGAAGTCGACGATCTCGACCAGCTCGTGCTCAGCTTCGTCGATTCCGGCGACGTCGTCGAACGTCACCTTGTCAGGTGAATCCACGTCGTAGCGCCGGGCCTTGCTCTTGCCGATGCCCATCAGTCCACCACCGAGGCCGCCCGCCGACTGCATGGTGCGACGGTACATCCAGACATAGAACGCGATCAGCAGCAGCGCGGGAGCAAAGCCGAAGAGCACCGTCGACCA
>JALYSL010000180.1 GCA_030854825.1 Pseudomonadota bacterium | reverse complement strand
CCTTCATGAAGATCCTGAAGGCCGGCGGCGGCCAGACGCATGCCTTCCGGCTGATGAACGAGACCAGCGTGCTCGGCCGCTACCTCTGGGTCTTTCGCCGCATCGTCGGCCAGATGCAGCACGACCTGTTCCACGTCTACACGGTCGACCAGCACATCCTCATGGTGCTGCGCAACGTGCGCCGCTTCTTCATTCCCGAGCACGCGCACGAGTACCCGTTCTGCTCGCAGCTGGCCTCCACCTTCGACCGGCCCTGGGTACTCTACATCGCCGCCCTTTTTCACGACGTCGCCAAGGGCCGCGGCGGCGACCACTCGGTGCTCGGCCAGCGCGAGGCGCGGCGCTTCTGCCGGGACCACGGCGTCAGCGGTGACGATGCAGCGCTGATCGAATTCCTGGTGGCGCAGCACCTGACGATGTCGAGGGTGGCGCAGAAGGAGGATCTTTCCGAGCCGGACGTCATCGCCGCCTTCGCCGAGACGATCGTCGACGAGCGTCACCTGACCGCCCTGTACCTGCTCACCGTCGCCGATGTGCGCGGCACCAGCCCGAAGGTCTGGAACGCCTGGAAGGGCAAGCTGCTGGAAGACCTGTATCGCCTGACCCTGCGCGCCCTGGGCGGCGCGCGGCCGAACCTCGACGCCGAGATCGAGGCCACCAAGCTCGAGGCACGCCTGCTCCTCAACCTCGCATCGTTGCCGGCGACGATCGAGACGTCGCTCTGGCACACGCTCGAGCTCAGCTACTTCGCTCGCCACGACGCCGGCGAGATCGCCTGGCACACGCGCTCGCTGCACGATCGCGTTGGTTCGCCGCGGCCGGTGGTGCGGGCGCGCGTCAGCCCGCTCGGCGTCGGCCTGCAAGTGCTGGTCTACGCGCCGGACCGGCAGGATCTCTTCGCCCGCACTTGCGGCTACTTCGACAGCGCCGGCTTCAACATCCTCGACGCCAAGGTGCACACCACGAAAGACGGCTACGCGCTCGACACCTTTCTCGTCATCAGCCCGCATCTCGAGCAGCACCATCGCGACCTGATCGCCTACGTCGAGACGCAGCTCGCGCTCGCGCTCGAGGCGACCGGGCCACTGCCCGAGCCGAGCCGCGGCCGCATCTCGCGTCGCGTCAAGTCGTTTCCGGTGACGCCACGCGTCACGCTCAGGCCCGACGAACGAGCGCAGCGCTGGCTGCTCGGCGTGTCCGCCAGCGACCGGTCCGGCCTGCTCTATGCCATTTCGCGCGTGCTCGCCCACCACAACATCAACCTGCAACTGGCCAAGATCACGACACTCGGCGAGCGCGTGGAAGATACCTTCCTGATCGACGGCTCGGCCCTGCAGCAGAACAAGCTGCAGTTGCAGATCGAGACCGAAATGCTCGACGCGATCTCGGCGTAGCGATGTCGGTGGCACGCATCGAAGCGGGCGAAGCCCTGCAGCGGCTAGAAAGTTTCAGTGCTGTCATCGACGCTCGCTCGCAAGGCGAGCACGCGCTCGACCACATTCCCGGTGCCGTCAACTGGCCGTCGCTCGACGATGCCGAGCGCGTCCTGATCGGCACCGAATACAAGCAGGTCTCGGCCTTCGCCGCGCGAAAGCGCGGCGCGGCGCTGGTGGCGCGCAACGTCGCCGCGCACATCGAGCGATACGTGCTCGAGCAGCCGAAGGACTGGTCGCCACTGGTCTACTGCTGGCGCGGCGGCCAGCGCAGCGGCGCGCTGGCGACGGTGCTCGGCCAGATCGGCTTTCGCGTGCACTTGCTCGAAGGTGGCTACCGCGAATACCGGCGCGCCGTCGTGAGCGCGCTCGAGACCCTGCCCGGCGGACTCGACCTGCGCGTCGTCTGCGGGCCGACCGGCTCGGGCAAGAGCCGCCTGCTGAGCGCGCTGCGCGAACAGGGTGCGCAGGTGCTCGATCTCGAAGGGCTCGCCAATCACCGCGGCTCGGTGCTCGGCCTCGTGCCGGGCAGCCCGCAACCGTCGCAGAAAGCCTTCGATTCGAGCCTCTGGGAGGCGTTGCGCCGATTCGATACCCAGCGGCCCGTGTTCGTCGAGAGCGAGAGCAAGAAGGTCGGCGACCTGCGTGTCGCCGAGGCGCTCGTCGAGCGCATGCGCGCCGCGCCGTGCTACTGGCTGGAGCTGCCGCTCGACCGGCGGATCGCCTTGCTGATGCGCGACTACGACTTCTTCGTCGTCGACACGCCGGCGTTTTGCGAGCGGCTCGACGCCTTGCGCGTGCTGCGCGGCAACGACGTCGTCAAGGGCTGGCAAGACGCCGCCCGCGACGGCCGGTCGGCCGATGTCGTTCGCGACCTGCTCGTCGCTCACTACGACCCGATCTATCGGCAGTCGATGCCGCGCAACTTCGCCCGGATCGAAGCGCCGATCGCGCGTCTCGAGTGGGACGGCAGCGACGCGAGCCTGGCCGCCGCGGCGAGGATTGCCCTGTCGAGCTCGCCCTGAAGCGCTGCTCGATGCATGTGCAGGCCGCCGACGGAGAAGTCGGCCCCCGGCCCATGTCATCTTGCGGAATATGCCGTCGCGGGTGATGCCGGCGTTGTCGACGAAGACGTCGATCGGACCGTGCTCGGCCCTGACCTGGGCGAAAGCGGCGACGGCCGGGTCCAAGTCGCCGACGTTGCCCACCGACGCGTGAAACCTGAGGGCCAGCGCCGACTGCTGGCCAGCCACTTGGCGTGATCGCGGCTCGGGCCGCAGTCGGCGATGACGGTGAAGCCATGGCGATGCGTAGGGGCAAGACCGCAAACG
>JALYSL010000496.1 GCA_030854825.1 Pseudomonadota bacterium | reverse complement strand
GTGGTGCCCTTCGCGCCGGGCGGCTCGACCGACGTGATCGGCCGCATGCTGGCGCAAAAGCTCGGCGAAATATGGGGCCAGACGGTGCTGATCGACAACCGGGTCGGCGCCGGCGGCAACACTGGCGCCGACATCGTCGCCAAATCGGCCGCCGACGGCTACACGCTGTTGCTCGCCTCCGGCAGCATCACGATCAACCCGCACATCTACAAGCACATGCCCTTCGATACCAAGAAGGATCTGGTGCCGATCACCGATGTGGCGAGCGGGCCGATGCTGGTCGTCGTCCCCGACGACTCGCCGGCGAAGACCGTCAAGGACCTGATCGCGATGGCCAAGGCCAAGCCCGGCACGGTGAACTTCGGCTCCGCCGGCGTCGGCAGCCAGGTCCATCTGGCTGGCGAGAATTTCGCCAACGCCGCAGGCATCGACATCGTCCACGTTCCGTACAAGGGCGAGGCGCCCGCCTACACCGACCTGATCGGCCACCAGACGCAGATGATGGTCGGCAACTTCGCCGCCGCGTCGGCCCTGCTCGGCCCGGGTCGCCTTCGCGCCCTCGCCGTCACCGGCAAGGAGCGCTCGCCTTTGCTGCCCGACGTGCCCACCGTCGCCGAGAGCGGCCTGCCCGGCTTCGAGAACACCGGCTGGTTCGGCCTCTTCGCACCGGCCGGCACGCCTCAGGCGATTCTCGACAAGATCCAGCGCGACACGGTCAAGGTACTGGCCGCCAGCGACATCAAGGCCCGCCTCTACGTGCAGGGCATGACGACCGTGGGCAACACGCCGGCCCAGTTCGCCAAGGCCATGGACGACGAGTCGAAGCACTGGGCGGCAGTCGTCAAGAGCCGCAAGCTGAGCGCCAACTGATCGGCCGGGAGACCAGGCGATGAAGATCGATCTGCAGGCGGTGGAAGACGCCGCGAAGGAGCTCTACATCCGCGCTCTGAAGGTGCTGCCGCCCGACATCAAGTCGGGCTTCAGCCGCTTGCAGAAAAGCGAGAGCGGCGCGACGGCACGGCAGATGCTGGCGACGATGGTGACGAACATCGCCGTCGCCGGGCAGACCGACAACCTGCTCTGCCAGGACACCGGCGTGCCGATCTACAACGTCTGGATCGGCAGCGGCGTCGAGGTCGACGGCTACGCACTGAAGCAGGCCGTGCGGCGCGGCTGCGAACGGGCGACGCGCGAGTACCCGCTGCGCAGCTCGGTCGTGCATCCGCTGACGCGCAAGAACGAGCACAGCTCATGTGGCATCGGGGTGCCGGTGATCCACATCGATTTCAGCGACAAGGCCGAGATGCTCGAGATCGAGATGATTCCCAAGGGCAGCGGCTCGGAGAACAACTCGTTCCTGAAGATGGCGATCCCGGCCGAGGGCATCGACGCGATCAAGACCTTCGTTGTCGACTGCGTGCTGGCCGCGGGCGGCAAGACCTGCCCGCCGACCATCGTCGGCGTCGGCCTCGGCGGCACGTCGGATCTGGCGGTGGCGCTGGCCAAGCGCGCGGCGACGCGCGAGCTGGGCAGCCATTGCGCCGATCCCGAAGGCGCCGCGCTCGAAGTGCAACTCTCAGCCGCGGTGAACCAGCTCGGGGTCGGCCCGCAGGGTCTCGGCGGCGACTCGACGTCGTTCGCTGTGCAGATCGAGCTCGCGGCCACGCACATCACGATGAACCCGATCGCGGTGAACATGCAGTGCCATTCGGCACGTCGCGCGCGCGCCAGCTTCACGCCTTCGGGCGTGAGCTACGGGTTTTGAGCGCGATGAATGTTTCGTCGCAAGGGCAGCGCCGTGGTGTCGGGATGCGCTCGCCCCACCGTCCTGATCGAGCGCTGCAGTCACGCCGGGAGCGAACAGCGTCGCTTGCCAGGGACGGTGGCCGGCCGGCGGAGCGAAGTAAAGGAAGGGGGTCGGGGCGAAGCCGCGGCCCGGGGGACATGAGCGGAGTCGGTCGGCCGGCGGCCCTGGCGACAGGCACGGCGGAGCAAACGCACATCGCGCATTGCAGGCCTTGCGAAGCGACGAGGAGCAACTGACATGGCCCACCACGAGCTCGCCATGCCAATCAACGAAGCACAGGCCCGCGCCCTTCGCGTCGACGACACGGTCACCCTGCAGAAAACGCTGTTCGGCATCCGCGACGCGACGCAGATCCACATGTTCGACCGCGGCAGGAAGACCCGCTTCGATCTCTCGGGCCACGCGGTGATCCACACGGCGCCGAACGTCAAGAAGGTCGAGCCGAGCGCGAAATTTCCGGCGGGCTACGAGGCCATCTGCATCGGCACGACAACTTCCGATCGCATGGAGCGCTTCACGCGGCCCTTGATGACGCAGAACGGCGTTCGCCTGATCATCGGCAAGGGCGGATTGCGTGCCGATTCGGCGGCCGCTTTCGCCGAGCTCGGAGGCGCCTACCTCGCGATTGTCGGCGGCACGGCGGCGCTCGAGACGACCTGGATCGAGCAGATCGAAGACGTCGACCTCGACGACCTCAATCCCGAGTCGCTCTGGAAATTCCGCGTTCGCGATTTCGGGCCGCTGCTCGTTGCCATGGACAGCCACGGCGGCAGCCTCTACAGCGTCGTCACCGACGAGGCGCAATCACGCCGCGCCAAGGTCCTCGCGAGCTTGGGCGTGAAGACCTGACGTGAAGCGCCTGCAGACCGACATCCTCATTCTCGGTGCCGGCGGCGCAGGCCTCTTTGCGGCGCTGCATGCGCACCAGACGGCGCCGGAGCTCTCGATCACCGTCGCGGTGAAAGGCCTGCTCGGAAAGTGCGGCTGCACTCGCATGGTCCAGGGCGGCTACAACGTCGCGCTCGCCGCGGGCGATTCGGTCGAGCGCCACTTCATGGACACGATCGAGGGCAGCAAGTGGTTGTCCGACCAGGACCTGGCCTGGACGCTCGTGACGAAAGCGGTCGAGCGCGTGCACGAGCTCGAGAACGAGCTCGGCTGCTTCTTCGATCGCAACCCCGATGGCACCGTGCACCAGAAGGCGTTCGCCGGGCAGACCTTCGATCGCACCGTGCACAAGGGCGACCTCACCGGCATCGAGATCATGAACCGGCTGTCGGAGCAGGTCTGGGCGCGTGGCATCGGCCGGCTCGAAGAGCATCGCGCCATCGAGCTCGTCAAGTCGACCGATGGTCGCTCGTTGGCCGGCGTGCTGATGATTGACATGCGCGACGGCGCCTTCGTCTTCGTCCAGGCCAAGGCGGTGCTTCTCGCCACCGGCGGCGGCCCGACCATGTACAAGTACCACACGCCCTCGGGCGACAAGACCTGCGACGGCCTGGCGATGGCGCTGCGCGCCGGCCTGCCGCTGCGCGACATGGAGATGGTGCAGTTCCACCCGACCGGCCTGCTCGCCGGCACCGACACGCGCATGACCGGCACCGTGCTCGAAGAAGGTCTGCGCGGCGCCGGCGGTTACCTGCTGAATGGCGAGAAGCAGCGCTTCATGGAGCGCTACGACCCGCGCCTCGAGCGCGCTACGCGCGACATCGTTTCGCGCTCGATCTATTCCGAGATGCGCGCCGGCCGCACTTCGCCGAACGGCGGTGTCTACATCCAGATGTCGCACCTCGGCGCCGACAACGTGCGGCGTCAGTTCAAGGGCATGGTCGAGCGCTGCGACGATTGCGGCTTCGACCTCGCCGGCGACCTGGTCGAGGTGGTGCCGACGGCGCACTACATGATGGGCGGCGTCGTCTTCGGCGCTGACTGCAGCACGCCCTTGCATGGCCTTTTCGCGGCAGGTGAAGACACCGGCGGCGTGCACGGCGCGAACCGGCTCGGTGGCAACGGCGTGGCGAATTCCACCGTGTTCGGCGGCATCGCCGGCGATCGCATGGCCACATGGGTGCGCAGCGAAGGCACGTGGGCCGCGTCCGACGAAGCGGCGATCGCCGCAAGCGTCGCGCAGCACGAAGCGCCGTTCGCGAATCCGGCCGGCAGCCTCGAGCCGATCCGC
Organism: Pseudomonadota bacterium; assembly: GCA_030854825.1. The sequence continues at coordinate 996 of JALYSL010000496.1, read as the reverse complement.
GAGGCGCTCTTCGATTGCATGTGGAACGACGTCGGCATCCTGCGCACCGCCGAAGGCTTGCAGCGGGCCATCGGCACGCTCGCCAATCTCGACGCGCAGCTCGCGCGCACCGGCGTGGCCGATGGCGATCGCGCCTTCAACCTGAGCTGGCACGACTGGCTGAACCTGCAGAGCCTGATCGCCGTGAGCCGCGTGATCGCCACTTCGGCGCTGGCACGGGAAGACTCGCGCGGTGCGCACTTCCGCGAAGACCATCCCGAGACGAGCGATTTGGCCAGCTCGAGCTACATCGTCGTCAGCCAACGCGGCAACACGCTCGACATCCGGCGCGAGCCGGTGCGTTTCACACGCGTCGTGCCGGGGCAGACCGTCATCGCGCAATAGAAGAGGAGGCGCGAACCCCATGAAGCCCATCGGAAGAGTTCTCGCCGCCGGGCTCGTCGCCGCCGCGGCGCTGTCCGCTCACGCGCAAAGCCACGCGTACCCCGACCATCCCATCACGCTGATCGTTCCCTTCAGTGCCGGCGGCGATGCCGACGTGGCGGCACGCAGTCTCGCCGTCGTCGCGCAGCAGGCGCTGGGCCGGAGCCTAGTGCCGACGAATCGGGCCGGCGCCAGCGGCGCGATCGGCTCGATGATTGTGCGCAACGCCAAGCCCGACGGCTACACGCTGCTGCTCGCGCGCGTCGGCTCGCAGGTCGTGCTGCCGGCGCTGCAGCCGACGGTCGGCTACAAGTGGAACGACTTCACCCTGCTCGGCCTGCTCGAGCTCAACCCGGTCGTCTGCGTGTCGCGCGCCGACTCGCCGATCCGCTTCATGAAGGATCTCGTCGACGCGCTGCGCGCCCGGCCGGGCAAGCTCAACTACAGCACCTCGGGCGCTGCCACCATCCTGAACTTCGGGCCGCAATTGCTGTTCGATGTGCTCAAGCTCGGCAAGGATGCGGCCGTGCAGATCGCCTACAAGGGCGGCAGCGAGGCGGCGCTGGCGGTGCT
>JALYSL010000168.1 GCA_030854825.1 Pseudomonadota bacterium | reverse complement strand
GCATGAAACCGCCCCGTTGGCTGAAGGTCGGCGACGTCGTGCGCATCGCCGTTGACGGGCTCGGGGAAATCGAGAACCGTTTCGTCTGACGATCGCGAAGACGCCATGACGATTCGGGCCGGAGCGGGCGCGGTGCGAGTCCGCGCGGCGCGAGTCTCGTGCGATGCGCCGAGGCGCACGCGGCGACAGCCCTTCCCTGGACGGCACGTGACACGCGCATGAATCTGATCGACGCCTATCGCTACCTGGCTGCACTGGAGCAGCATCGCCATTTCGGCCGCGCCGCGCTCGCCTGCCAGATCACCCAGCCAGCATTGTCGAATGCGCTGCGCGTGCTCGAAAAGGAGCTCGGCGTGGCGATCGTCCGGCGCGGCCGGCAGTACGAAGGGCTCACGGCCGAGGGCGAACAGGTGCTGGCCACCGCCTATCGCGTGCTGCACGAACAGGAGCTGCTGCAACAGGCGCTGGCCGGCAGCGCCACCAACCCGCGCGGCCGGCTGGTGATCGGTGCCGTGCCCACCGCCATTCCGATCGCTGCGCGCTTCGCGGCCCGTCTTGTCGAGCGGCACCCCGGCCTCAGCCCGCAGGTGCGCTCGCTGCCGTCGCACGAAATCGAGACCGGTCTCGAGATCCTGGCGCTGGACATGGGCCTCGGCTACATCGCGCGCCTGCCGGGGCGACCGAAGAACGCGCTGCGGGCGCAGCCACAGTACGTCGAGCACTACTACCTGCTGCGCGGCGCCGCGAAAGCCAGAGGCGGCTTGCGCTTCGGCGAGCCGATGCGCTGGCGAGACGCGGCGGCGTCGCCGATGTGCCTGCTCTCCGCGGAAATGCACAACCGATCGATCATCGACGGCGTCTTTCGCGGCCTGTCGCTCGAAGTCCGGCCTGCCATCGAGACCAATTCCGTGATGGCCCTCCTGGTCACGGTGCAGAGCAGCGGCTGCACGGCCATTCTTCCGGGCGCGCTGGTCAGCACGCTGACGCGGCAGGCGGGTCTCGAAGCCCTGCCGCTCGTCGAGCCGGAACTGCGCACGCCGATCGGCTTCATGACCGCGTCGGCACCAAAGCCCTCGCATGCGCTGCTCGCCGCGCTGCGCCTCACCGCCGACGCCGACTGGTTGGCCGAGGCCGGCGCCCACTGCGGGCCGCTTCATCAGGCGCGGCCCTGACCGGCTCATAGCCAGCGCGAATCGTCCGGTTTTCTGAATCGATTGGACAGGGCTGCGCGGGGCAGCCGATACTGTGAGGCTATTCGAAGGACGTGCCTCAGTGAATCAACCGGTGATACCGATCGTCCTGGCAGCCTCGACCAAGCAACGCAAACGCCAGGCCCCGAAGGGTCGAGTCGCCCAGCCGAAGGCGCTCGATGAAGTGGAAGCACTGCTGGGCCCCCAACCCTGGCGACGAGACCTGCTGATCGAATATCTGCATGCGGTCAACGACCGCTACGGCCAACTCTCCTCGCCGCACCTCGCCGCGCTGGCCAAGCTGATGAAGCTGGCCCAGACCGAGGTCTACGAAGTCGCGAGCTTCTATCACCACTTCGACGTGGTCAAGGAAGGGCCGAACGGTGAGATCGCCACCCCTCCCGCGCTGACGGTTCGCGTCTGCGACGGGCTCAGCTGCGAAATGGCCGGCGCCCGCGATCTGCTCGAGCGCCTGCCGGCGCTCCTCGGCCGCGAGGTGCGCGTGATTGCCGCGCCCTGCGTCGGTCGTTGCGAGCAGGCGCCGGCTGTGGTCGTGCACCAGATGCCGGTGCCGCGCGCCAGCGCCGACGCGGTTCTGGCCGAGGTGCGCGCTGGCCACACCCGCCATCTGCCGGAGCCGTACATCGGCTTCGACGCCTACGTCGCCGACGGTGGCTACAAGCTGCTGCGCGGCTGCGTCGAAGGACGACACAACGTCGACAGCGTGCTGGCGACGATGGAAGACTCCGGCCTTCGCGGTCTCGGCGGCGCCGGCTTTCCGGCGGGCCGCAAATGGCGCATCGTGCGCGCCGAGCCGGCGCCGCGCCTGATGGCCGTCAACATCGACGAAGGCGAGCCCGGCACGTTCAAGGATCGCTGGTATCTCGATCGCGACCCGCACCGTTTTCTCGAGGGCATGCTGATCGCCTCCTGGGCGGTCGACATCGCCGCCATCTACATCTACCTGCGCGACGAATACCACGGCTGCCGAGCGCTGCTGGAGGCCGAGCTGGCGAAACTGCAGGCGAACCCACCGGCGCCGAACCTGCCGCACATCGAGCTGCGGCGCGGCGCCGGCGCCTACATCTGCGGCGAAGAGTCGGCCATGATCGAATCGATCGAGGGCAAGCGAGGCATGCCGCGCCTGCGGCCGCCCTACGTCGCGCAGGTCGGCCTGTTCGACCGGCCCACGCTCGAGCACAACTTCGAAACGCTGTACTGGGTGCGCGAGCTGCTCGAAAAGGGCGGCGCCTGGTTCGCCTCGCAAGGCCGCAACGGGCGCAAGGGATTGCGCAGTTTTTCCGTCTCTGGCCGGGTCAAGGAACCGGGCGTGAAGCTGGCGCCGGCCGGCATCACGCTCAACGAGCTGGTTGCCGAATACTGCGGCGGCATGGAGGACGGCCACGAGCTGTACGGCTATCTTCCGGGTGGGGCCTCGGGCGGCATCCTGCCGGCCGCGATGGCCGATATTCCGCTCGACTTCGACACCCTTCAGCCGCATGGGTGCTTCATCGGCTCGGCTGCGGTGATCGTGCTTTCGAGGCACGATCGGGCCCAGGATGCGGCACGCAACATGATGCGTTTCTTCGAGCACGAGTCGTGCGGGCAATGCACGCCGTGTCGCGTCGGCACGGCCAAGGCGAGCCTGCTGATCGCTCCAGACCGGTGGGACGCGCCGTTGCTCGCCGAGCTGTCGCAGGTGATGCGCGACGCCTCGATCTGCGGTCTCGGTCAGGCCGCGCCGAATCCGGTCGACTGCGTGATCAAGTATTTCCCTGACGAGCTCGCCTGAGGATGCGCGCGCCCACCGTCACGACGTTCGCTGCCCCCCGAGGGGGCGCTCGATCGGCTTGGGAACGGCCCGGCGCCGATCGAGTACCTGAGGACACGCCATGAATGCCATCACCCGCGCCGAGCGCGCACAGATCGAAGCGCCGACCATCACCTTCACGCTCAACGGCCGCGAAGTGATCGGCAGCAGCGCCGAAACCCTGCTCCAGATCGCCGACCGCGAAGGCATCGAGATTCCGCGGCTGTGCTACCAGGACGGGCTCGATGCCGTCGGCAACTGCCGCTCGTGCATGGTCGAGATCAAGGGCGAGCGCGTCCTTGCCGCGTCGTGCTGCCGCGCCGCGACAGCGGGGATGCAGGTGACGACCGACAGCCCGCGCGCCAGAAAGGCGCAGCAGATGGTGCTCGAGCTGCTGCAAGCCGACATGCCGGAGCGTGAATACACGCGCCACAACGAAGTCGACGAATGGGCGATCCGGCTCGAGGTCGGCAAACCGCGTTTCGCGCCGCGGCCCGCGGTGGCGCCCGATCTGACCCACGCCGGGATCGCCGTCAACCTCGACGCCTGCATCCAGTGCACCCGCTGCCTGCGCGCCTGTCGCGATGAACAGGTCAACGACGTGATCGGGCTGGCGTTCCGCGGCCCGAACATGAAGATCGTGTTCGACATGGACGACGCCATGGGCGCGTCGACCTGCGTCGGCTGCGGCGAATGCGTGCAGGCCTGCCCGACCGGGGCGCTGATGCCGGCGCGCGAGGTCGGCCTGTCGGTGCCCGACCGGGCCGTCGAATCGCTGTGCCCGTACTGCGGCGTCGGCTGCCAGATCACCTACCAGGTCAAGGACGACCGCATCCTCTACGTCGAGGGCCGCGACGGCCCCGCCAATCACGCGCGCCTCTGCGTCAAGGGCCGCTACGGCTTCGACTATGTGCGTCACCCGCAGCGCCTCACGGTACCGCTGATCCGGCGTGCCGACGCGCCCAAGCCGGCGCGCGGCGAGTTCACGATGGATCCCGACAACGTGATGCAGATCTTCCGCGAGGCCACCTGGGACGAGGCCTTGGCACTGGCCGGCGGCTCGCTGCGCGCCCTGCGCGACACGCACGGCGCGAAGACGCTGGCCGGCTTCGGCTCGGCCAAGGGCAGCAACGAAGAGGCCTATCTCTTCCAGAAGCTGGTGCGGCTCGGCTTCGGCAGCAACAACGTCGACCATTGCACGCGCCTGTGCCACGCGTCGAGCGTGGCGGCGCTGCTCGAAGGGATCGGCTCGGGCGCCGTGAGCAACCCGGTGATGGACGTGACGCAGGCCGAGGTGGCGATCATCATCGGCGCCAACCCGGCGGTGAACCATCCGGTCGCGGCCAGCTGGATCAAGAACGCGGTCAAGAGCGGCGTCAAGCTGATCGTCATGGACCCGCGCAAGAGCGACCTGTCGCGCCTGGCGCATCGCTTCCTGCAGTTCAAGGCCGACACCGATGTCGCGCTGCTCAATTCGATGATGCACGTGATCATCGAGGAAGGCCTCGTCGACGCGAAGTTTATCGCCGACCGCACCCTAGGCTACGACGCGGTGGTGGAAAACGTCAAGGGCTACAGCCCCGAGCTGATGGCGCCGATCTGCGGCATTCCCGCCGAGACGATCCGCGAGGTGGCGCGGCTCTACGCGACGAGCCGCGCCTCGATGATCTTCTGGGGCATGGGCATCAGCCAGCACATCCACGGCACCGACAATGCGCGCTGCCTGATCGCGCTGGCGCTGATGACCGGCCAGATCGGCAGGCCCGGCTCCGGTCTGCATCCCCTGCGCGGCCAGAACAACGTGCAGGGCGCGTCCGACGCCGGCCTGATCCCGATGATGTACCCCGACTACCAGCGGGTCGACGACCCGCTGGTCCGAGAGCGCTTCGCCAAGGCCTGGGACGTGCCCGTCGCGCGGCTCGACAAGCAGCCCGGCCTCACGGTGGTCGAGGTGATCAAGGGCATCTTCGCCGGCACCGTGCGCGGCATGTACATCATGGGCGAGAACCCGGCCATGAGCGACCCCGACGCCGACCACGCCCGCGAGGCGCTGGCATCGCTCGAGATGCTGGTCGTGCAGGACATCTTCCTGACCGAGACCTGCTATCTCGCCGACGTCATCCTGCCGGCCTCGGCCTTCGTCGAGAAGACCGGCACCTTCACCAACACCGACCGCTTCGTGCAGGTGGGCCGCCAGGCGCTGGCGCCCCCCGGCGACGCGCGGCACGACCTGCGCATCATCATCGACATGGCGCGCCAGCTCGGTCTCGACTGGAACTACGGCGAGGGCGAGGCCGCGGTGGCGGCAGTGTTCGACGAGATGCGCCATACCATGCCGAGCATCGGCGGCATCACCTGGGAGCGGCTGCAGGCCGAGCACAGCGTCACCTATCCCTGCCTGAAGGAAGGCGACCCGGGCGACTCGGTCGTGTTCGTGCAGGACTTCCCGACCCCGACCGGGCGCGCGACCTTCGTGCCCGCCGACATCATCCCGGCCGACGAGCGGCCCGATGCCGAATACCCGTTCGTGCTCATCACCGGCCGTCAGCTCGAGCACTGGCACACCGGCAGCATGACGCGGCGCTCGGGCGTGCTCGATGCGCTCGAGCCCGATCCCGTCGCGCTGCTGCATCCGTTGGACCTGATCAAGCTCGGCATCGAGGCCGGCGACCTGGTCACGATCGCCTCGCGCCGCGGCACGGTGACGCTCTACGCACGTGCCGACGAAAGCTCGCCGAGGGGCTCGGTGTTCGTCGCCTTCTGCTACTACGAAGCGGCGATCAACAAGCTCACCAACTCGGCGCTCGATCCGTTCGGCAAGATCCCGGAGTTCAAGTACTGCGCCATCCGCGTGACCCCGGGCGGCCCGACACCGGTGCAGCGAAGTTTCGGCGGCGGCCAGATTCTCGCCGGCGAGCCGACCGTCGCCTGAGCGGCCGCTTGCTCCACCGCTGCCCGGCGGCGCCAAGGCAGTGGCGCCGTCAATCTCCCTGCAACTGCGCCAGGTCGGCGGAGGTATTGGCGTTGAAGAATGCGCTCGCCTCTTCGAATATCACTTCGCTGCAGCGATGCTGGCCAGCCCACAGGCCGATCTTGCCGCGGCCGCTTTCCAGGAACGCCGCCGCGCTTTCGCGAAGGCCGACCTTCATGAGAATGAACACCGGTTGCCGGTGCAGAACGCCGTCTTCGCGCGTTACCGCCATCGCCATGTCACCTTCGGGCTCGAACCCGCCGGCCAGGCGCGCCACCAGATCGCGCGGAAAATTCGGCGTGTCGCAGGGCACGCTGACGAGGTACGGTGTCCGGCAACGCTGCATGCCCGCGAGCATGCCGGCCAGGGGACCCGGATATTCGGCTAGCGCGTCGGGCCAGACCGGAATGCCCATCGCCTCGTACTGCGCAAGGTGGCGATTGGCGTTGACCGCCAGCGCGCCGACCTGGGGTCGGAGCCGCTGCAATGCATGCTGCGCGAGAGGCACGCCGAGATGCATCTGCAGCCCCTTGTCGACACCGCCCATGCGGGTGCCGCGGCCGCCGGCGAGAACCAGGCCGGTGATGTCGGATAGTGCGATGCTCATCGTGCGAACTCAAAGGCGCGAGAACCGGTCGAACCGGCCGGCCTCGCGGGTCGGGCGATCGTATCGCCGAACATGTTGACCACCCCACTCCACTGACCGCGCATAGCCGATGCTCCTGCTGCCCGAAGCCCAGGCCTTGCCCGAGGTGCAACGCGCCCCGCGCCTCACGGCAGCGGCGTGCGAGCTGTTGCGCGAGATCGAGATCGTCGACGAATACGGCGAGCGCCGGCGCATCCACATTCCGGCGGAACGGCCGCTGACCATCTTCGTCGACAAGCACGAGCTGGTGACGCTGATGACGCTCGGGGCCAGCCCGGAGCTACTGGTGCTCGGCTACCTGCGCAACCAGCGCCTGATCGGCAATGTCAGCGACATCGATTCCGTCACCGTCGACTGGGACGTTCACGCGGCTGCCGTGAAGACGCGCGGCGGCCTGACCGACCTCGTCGCCAAGACAGCGCGCCGCGTCGTCACCACGGGTTGCGGCCAGGGCACGGTGTTCGGCGACCTGATGAGCCAGATCGCCGACGTGCAGTTGCCGCAAACGAGCGCGGCACGGATCCGGCAAAGCACCCTGCACCGGATACTGGAGACGATGCGCCAGCAGGACAGCGTCCACAAGAAGGCCGGCTCGGTGCACGGCTGCGCCCTCTTTCGCGGCTCGTCGCTGCTGGTCTTCGTGGAAGATGTCGGCCGGCACAACGCCATCGACACCATTTCCGGATGGATGGCGATGCACGGCGTCGCCGGCAGCGACAAGACCTTCTACACGACCGGCCGCCTCACCAGCGAGATGGTGATGAAGTCGGCGCAGATAGGCGTACCCATCATCGTCTCGCGCAACGGGGTCACCGCGATGGGCTACGACATGGCCTCGAAGCTCGGCATGACCCTCTTCGGCCGCGCCGCCAATCGCCACTTCCTCTGCTACACCGGCGCCGAGCGATTCGATGCCGAGCCCGACGTGCGGCGAGGGCCGGTTCGTTCGGCTTGAAACGATAAAAGAATCGGGGCAAGGATCAATCCCGATCCGGCACCGTTGTCATTGCTCGATCGACTGGGTTCGCCAAGGGCGTCGGGTGGCCGACGGAGCGAAGTAAAGGGAAAGGGGAACGGTGCGGATCGGCATGCCGCAGATGCTGTCGCCGATCGCGCGCCCTTGCCGGCTACAGCACGTCGTCGATCGTCTTCGGGTCATCGGTCTGGCCGACCTTGGTCAATACCCTGTTCGCGAAATTAGAGATGGCCTTGCCCAGGTCGGCCTCCTTGCCCGTCTTGCCTTTCAGTAAGTCGATGACCTTCGCCGCGGCGGCGTTGACTTCGCTAACCTTTCCCTTTGCATTGGACAGAGCCGATTTCTGGTTGGGCTGCGCCTTGTTCACACGCCAGCGAATGGATGCTTGCAGTGAGGCGCTCTTCCGCCTACATTGTCGACAATCGATCACCGGGCCGGATCGCGACGCACGATGGCCTTTGCCGACTCCATCTCCAAGCTGCCCCGCGCGACGTTCCGCGAGCACATCGCCGAGCGCCTTCGCTCCGCCATCCTCTCCGGTGAGCTCGAACCGGGGGCAGCCCTCGTCGAGACAAACCTGGCCGATCGCTTCGTCGTCAGCCGCACGCCGTTGCGCGAAGCGCTGCGGCAGCTCATCGAAGAAGGCCTGATCACGTCGGTGCCGTACACCGGCACGCGGGTCATCGACCTGGCCGTCGAAGACGTGCGCGAGATCCACTCGCTGCGGACCACGCTCGAACGCTTCGCTTTCGAGCAGGCGTGGCCGAAGCGGGATGCGGCGTTCGGCAAGGAGCTTCGGCGGCGCAAGACCGCGCTCACGAAAACCATCGATCGCGGCGACGACCTGGCCAGCATTGCCGCCGAGCTCGAACTGCACAGCCTCGTCTACGAAGCCAGCGGGCACCGCCTGCTGCAGCGAAGCTGGGCCGACCTGCGCGGACGGCTGCAGCTGTACTGGGCCGCGCACCACCGCGCCCACGGCAAGCGCGGGCCGCGCCGCGACGCGCACGACAGCTACGTCGCTGCCGCGTTGGCTGACGACCTCGGGGCAATGCACGCCGAGGTCGACGCCCACATGCTTCGCGGCGCCCGCCAGACCGAGCGATTCCTCAGCGCCCGCATGCGGGCTTCATCCAGAACCGTCCCCTTGCAGGAGGCCCGACCCCATGTCTGATCGTTTTCTTCTTCATCGCCGCACCCTGCTGGCCCTCGCCGCTGCGGGCTGCGCCCCGACAGCCTGGTCGCAGGCGGCCGACAACACGCTGGCCCAGATCAAGCAGCGCGGCAGCCTGCGCGTGGGTGTGACGCAAGCACCGCCCTGGTTCTCGAAGAATCCGAAGTCGGGCGATTGGAGCAGCGGCGTCGGCGTCTCGCTGGGCAAGGCGATGGCCGCTGATCTGGGCGTGAAGTTCGAGCCGGTCGAGGTGACCTGGGGCACGGCGATCGCCGCGCTGCAAGGCAACAAGATCGACATGATGTCGATGATGGACGCGACGC
>JALYSL010000008.1 GCA_030854825.1 Pseudomonadota bacterium | reverse complement strand
GCTGATGGGGCCGGCCGGCACGCCGGCCGACGTCGTCGCCAGGCTCATCGGCGCAACCAGGCGCGCCCTCGCTTGCCCCGACGTGAAGGAAAAGCTCGCCGCTCAAGGTATGGACACGGCCGGCGGCACGCCGGAGCAACTGGCGGCGACGGTGCAGGCCGAGACCGTTCGCTGGACCGACGCGATCCGCAAACAGAACATCAAGGTCGAGTAGCTCAGGCTGGCGTGGCCAGGAAGGCCGGGCACGCGGCGAGGCTCAGGAAACGCGCGATCGTCACGTCGGACGGGCTGACGCGCTCGACGCCGCGACCGAAATTCAGCACGCCCAGGCAGCGACCCTGCACGACGATCGGCACGTTGATGATCGACCGCACGCCGATGCTCGCCATGCCTTCCTTGTCGTCGAAGGCGGCCGCCATCTCGAGCGCGCCTTCGCCGACGAAGACCTTCTGCTCCTGCAGCACCTGCCGGCCCCAGGCCGTTTGCCGCTTGTTCGTGCGCACGCCGACCGCATAGGCCTGCGGCCGCGACGAGTAGATGCGCTCGACTTCCATCGCATCGACACGACACAGCGAAGCGCTGAAGACGATCGTGCCGATTCGGTGCATGGCGATGCGGTCGACGACACCGAGCACGGCAGCGAGCGGTGCGGCCATGGCGAGCGCGTCGGCGATCGATGCGATCTCCAGCGAGCTCAGTGTCAGGCTCGACTCTGCCGGGGTGCTCATGCGCGACTTGTTGCGATACGGCGCGACGGCGGATCCGGCAGCAGCGCGGCGAGCGCCCCGAGCAACGGCAGGTAGGCGCACGCCGCATACACGTACTCGATGCCGCGGGCGTCGGCGACGGCGCCGAGCACCGCGGCGCCGAGACCGCCCATGCCGAACGCGAAGCCGAAGAACAGCCCCGAGACCGTGCCGACCCTGCCCGGCATGAGGTCCTGCGCGAACACCAGGATGGCCGAGAACGCCGAGGCGATGACGAAGCCGATGATCACGGTAAAGGCCGTCGTCCAGGCGAGATCCAGATGCGGCAGCGCCAGCGTGAAAGGCGCCACACCGAGGATCGATGCCCAGATCACGCGCTTCCTGCCGATCCGGTCGCCGATCGGGCCGCCCAGCAAGCCGCCGGCGGCCACCGAGGCCAGGAAGACGAAGAGATGAATCTGCGCCGCTTCCATCGTCGTGTGGAATTTCGAGATCAGATAGAACGTGTAGTAGCTCGACAGGCTCGCGAGATAGAAGTACTTCGAGAAGAGAAGCACGAGCAACACGGCGATGGCGCGGCTCACGGTCTTGCGCGGCAGGCTGCTCTCGGCGTTGCCGGTGCGCGGCGGCGTCGACTGCACGCTCCCGAGGTGACTGTGCTTGTACCAAGTGCCGATGCGCCACAACAAGGTGATGCCGACCAGCGCACCGATCGCCAGCCAGGCCAGCGAACGCTGGCCGAACGGGATCACGACCGCGGCCGCGATCAACGGCCCGGCAGCGCTGCCGGCGTTGCCGCCCACCTGGAAGATCGACTGCGCCAGGCCGTGCTGGCCACCCGACGCGAAGCGGGCGATGCGCGAGGCCTCGGGATGAAAGACGGCCGAGCCGGTGCCGACCAGGACCGCGGCGACCAGCAGGATCGCGAAGCTCGGCGCGAAGGCGAGCACCAGAAGACCGAGCAAGGTCGAGCCCATTCCGAACGCCAGCGAATAGGGCAACGGATGGGCATCGGTGTAACGGCCGACCAGCGGCTGCATCAGCGAGGCGGTGATCTGGTAGACCAGCGTGATCAGGCCGATCTGGGTGAAGCTGAGCGAGAAGTTGTCCTTGAGCAGCGGATAGATCGCCAGGATCGTCGACTGCGTCATGTCGTTGAGAAAGTGCGAAAAGCTCAGCGCCGACAGAACGCGGAACTTGGTCTGGCTGCCGGACGATGGCGCCGCCGATGGGGAGGGAACCGTGCGGGAGTGGGCGGATAACGCGCGAGTCATGCCCGAACGGTAACTCCAAATCCCCAAGCTCCGCTTGCGTCGGCCTCGAAAGACGTGCGCAGCCGTTCAGGCCGCCGAAAATGAAATGCAGTGTTTCGGATCGATGGCAAACGACACAGCGCTCAGCGCCGTGGCGATGCGCGCGCTCTCGCTCCGGATGCCATCACCTGCGTCGATCCGCCGCCGACGGCGGCGTGCTGGCGAAGACGTAATCCCAGAACCCGCTCGTCACGCCGTAACCGGCGCGCCGGCCGGCACCGTGGTGGTGCAGCGCGTGCCAGCGCTTGCGCCGCTTGAGCCAGACATTCTCGGCCTGCCAGTGATGGGTGGCGTGATGGGTGATGGCATAGAGCAGATAGCCGGTCAGCAGCCCGAGAGTCAGCGCACAGGCACGCCACAGGCCGCCCAGGGCGAGCACCGGCAGAAAGACGAGCACGAAAATCAGCGAGGCGCTGAGAATCGTCGGTGCACAAATGAGCGCCGTCGGGCGCTGGTGATGCTCCTCGTGCCAGTGCTTGAAGGGCGCCAGCCCGTGCAGCACGAAGCGGTGCAGCAGGTACTCGACGACCGTCCAGCTGACCAGGCCCAGAACGACGACGACGGCAGACTCCAGCCGCTGTCCCGAAGGAGCAGCGAGTACCAGGAAGGCAGCGAGCCCCGCGACTGCCGTGCCGTAGACGGCAAAGTCGGCTCGATATGCGGCCTTGCCGTGTTCCATTGTGAGCAAGCCCATTCGATTTCTCAGAGTTGTTTCGTCAACGCCGATTGGACAACGCCGAATCGACGGCGCGACGGATATTTTTCGATAAATTACGTGACGAGCATCGGCCGGTCTGTACGCTGGCGGACGCACGGCACGGGCGAGACTACAGTCGGGATCTGCTGCTCAGCCTGGATCGCTTGAAAGGCAACGAACTCGCGATGACCAGGAGCTCATCGCCCACATGCTAGGCGTGCGTCGAGAAGGCGTGATCGAAGGCGCGCTTGAGCTGCAGAAGGCCGGCCTCATCCACTACACGCGAGGCCGCATCACGGTGCTCGATCGCGACGGCCTGGAACAGCGGACCTGCGAGTGTTATTCGGTCGTCAAGACGGAGTACGACCGCCTGCTTCCGGTGCGGCTGGGAACGTAAAGAGCGCCGCGACGAGCTTTCGTGAACCGCTTCATCAGCGAGGTCGAGCCGGACCGAACCGAAGCGGCTGCCGACGCAAGATGAACGAGAAAGGTTGCAGCGTGCTCACGGTCGGCCATTCGACCCGTCCCATTGCCGATTTCAGCGCGCTTCTCTTTGCCCATGGCGTCAGCCAACTGGTCGACGTTCGCACCGTAGCGCGTTCGCGGCACAACCCGCAGTTCAACTGGCTCGACGAGATCGGGTCGTGCTGATGTGCGCCGAGGCCGTGCCGTGGCGCTGCCATCGCTCGCTCATAGCGGACGCACTGGTGCTGCCTGGCCTTGCAAGCTGCGAGATCGTCAGTGCCAAGCGTCTTCAAAATCACCGCATCACGCCGTTCGCCGATGTTCACGGTCTGGATATCACCTATCCGGCAGCCGAGAGTTGAGGCGGCGCTCTGTGCGATAGCAGACAGTGAAGGGCAGCGGATTCGTCGAGACTCGCGCGATCTGCATCCCGTTCCTACCCGGCAACACCGAGCGCATGCGAGCCCCCATGGCCGACCCTGAAAATCACCTCATCGAAATCCTTCCACGCAAGGATCGACTGCGCCTGCTCGCGGCTTGCGAACCGGTCGAACTGGTCTACGCCGACATCCTGTGCGAACCGGCGCAAGTCACCCGGCACGTCTACTTTCCTGTCGACGGCTTCATTTCGCTGCTGACGCCGACGGTCGGCCGGGCCAGACTCGAGGCCGGCTTGGTGGGTCGCGAAGGCATGCTCGGAATTCAGCTGGTGCTGGGCGTCGATTCCGTGCCCCTGCATGCCGTGGTACAGGGCCCTGGCAAGGCCTGGCGGATCCGCAACCGCGCCTTTCGCGGCGAGCTGGAACAAAGCTCGGCGCTGCGCCGCGGCCTGCAGCGCTATGCGTATGTGGTGATGATGCAACTGGCCGCTTCGGCCGCCTGCGCCCGTTTCCACCAGATCGGGCCACGGCTGGCGCGCCGGCTCCTGATGAGCCACGACCGGGCC
>JALYSL010000494.1 GCA_030854825.1 Pseudomonadota bacterium | reverse complement strand
GGTGTAGAACTCGTTGAACCGATAAACAAAATACAAAGCCATCATGAGCCTCACCCATCGCACCCCATGCAAGCCGGTTCGGCTCGCGACCTTCCTGGTCCTGTCCGGCGCCTTGTTCGGCGTCGGTGCCGCGGATGCCGCCGACGAGATCCAGGCCGGCTCGCTCACCAACAGCCCGCCGATGATTTCCTACGCCGCCGACGGCACCACGCTGCAAGGCATGATCGTCGACCTGGCGGTGGCCATGAGCAAGCAGATGGGCAAGACCATCGCCTTCAAGCCGATGGCGTTCAACGCCCTCATTCCAGCCCTCGAAGCGAAGAGCATCGACGTTGCCTTCACGGTGATGAACGACACGCCCGAGCGCGAACAGGTGCTCGACTTCGTCGACTTCTTCAATTTCGGCACCAAGCTGCTGGTGAAGAAGGGCAACCCCGAGCACGTAGAGAGCCTCGAGACGGCCTGCGGCAAGACGGTCTCGACGGTGCAGGGCTCGACCCAGATCAAGCTCGCCGACGACATGAGCGCGGCCTGCGTCAAGAGCGGCAAGGCGGCGATCACGGTCATGCAGTACGCCCAGCCTTCCGACGCGCGGCTGCAGGTGCAGACCGGCCGCGTCGCCGCCTTCCTCGGCAACTCGCCGGTCATGGTCTATCTCGCCAAGACGGCCGGTGACGGCGCGATCTTCGACGTCGTCGCCAACCACGAATATCAGCCGGTGCCGATCGGCATCGCCGTGCCGAAAACGAACACCGCCTTGCGCGACCAGCTGAAAAAATCCCTGGATGCCCTGATCGCCGCCGGCAGCTATATGAAGATCCTGCAGAAGCACGGCCTCGAAGGCGGCGCCATCCCGTCGGCGGCGATCAACGGCGGCAAGAACGTCAAGATCTGACTTGCCGGCGATGCGTGCCGCAACGCCGGCCCGCATCGTGCCGTTGCGCCGGCCGTGGCTGTGGCTGAGCAGCGCCGTCGTGCTGCTGGCGGCCGCCGCCCTCGCCGTCTCGGTCTGGAGCAACCCGCACATCGATCATGCGGCGATCGTCCAGTTCCAGTTCGCACCGGCCATTCTCAGGGGCCTGCGCCTGACGCTCGTGCTGGCACTGCTGGCCGCCGTCATCGGCGGCGTCCTCGGCGTCCTGCTCGCGATCATGCGGCTCTCAAACAGCGCCGTGCTGCGCCTGTTCAGCGGCACCTATACGTGGCTGCTGCGCGGCACGCCGCTGCTGGTGCAGATCCTGCTCTGGGGCAATCTGGCGCTGCTCTTCCAGCATATCGGCCCGTTCGACACGAACGCGCTGATCACGCCGTTCATCGCCTCGGTCATCGCCCTCGGCCTCAACGAGGCGGCCTACATGGCGGAGATCGTTCGCGGCGGCATCCTCGCCGTCGACCATGGCCAGGTCGATGCGTCGCTGGCGCTCGGCATGTCGCGCTCGCTGGCGATGCGCCGCATCATCCTGCCGCAGGCGCTGCGCGTCATCATCCCGCCGGCCGGCAACCAGTTCATCTCGTTGCTGAAGGCCACCTCGCTGGTCTCGGTCATCGCCGGCGGCGATCTGCTCACCGCCGCCGAGAACATCTCGTCAGCCAATCTCAAGACGATCGAGCTGATGCTGGTCGCCACGTTCTGGTACCTGGCGATCACCTCGATCACCAGCCTCGGTCAATACTTCGTCGAGCGCCGGCTGGCACGGGCCGGCACCGGCCTGCGCCCGCGCTAAACGACATGCTGCCGATGGTTCGCGCCGAAGGGGTGCACAAGCGCTACGGGCGCGACGAAGTCTTGAAAGGCATCGATCTCGAAGTCGCAGCGGGCGAGGTGCTGTGCCTGATCGGCCCGTCTGGCTCGGGCAAGAGCACCTTCCTGCGCTGCATCAATCACCTCGAGAAGATCGATGCCGGCCGCATCGAGGTCGATGGCGAGCTGGTCGGCTACCGCGAGAAGGGCACGCGCCTGCACGAGATGGCCGAGCGCGATGTATGCCGCCAGCGCGCCGCCATCGGCATGGTCTTCCAGCGCTTCAACCTCTTTCCGCACATGAGCGTGCTCGACAACGTCATCGAAGCACCGATCCGCGTCAAGGGCGAAGCGCGCGCCATCGCCGTCGAGCGCGCCGAGGCCTTGCTCCGGCGCGTCGGCCTGGCCGAAAAGGCCGCGGCCTATCCGAGCCGGCTGTCGGGCGGGCAGCAGCAACGCGTCGCGATCGCCCGCGCCCTGGCGATGCAACCCAAGCTCATGCTCTTCGACGAGCCCACCTCGGCTCTCGACCCGGAGCTCGTCGACGAAGTGCTGAGCGTCATGAAGGGCCTGGCCGAAGAAGGCATGACGATGATCGTCGTCACCCACGAGATGGCCTTTGCGCGCGACGCCGGCGACCGCGTCGCCTTCATGGATGGCGGCGTCGTCGTCGAGGTCGGGCCGCCGCGCGAGGTGCTGGTGCGACCGCAGCACGAGCGAACGAAGGCCTTTCTGGCGCGAGTGACCGGCGCCGCGGCCGGCCCGTCCATGCCATGACTCGCCTGCCGGCCGCTTGAGAATTCGAGCGTCGCCCGACAAGAAAACTTCACGAATTGCGCGGCGGTTACCAGCGTCTCTGGACAAGCGGCGCTGCCGGCCCTGTGCGGACGCGGCCGGGGCGGCGAGACTTTCGTTTTCGCTTCGACCGACACCACGCCAATGAATACTTCGTTCGATCAGACCCGTCCCCAGCCTTCGCGTTGGGACCAGGAAGGCTCCGAGTACGTGCGCTCGAACATCGACTGGGTTGCCCGCTGCTCGAAGCGGCTGGTCGGGCTCAACCCCGGCCTCATGGCCGAGCAGGCGCTGGACCTGGCGCGCGAGCTCAGCCTCGACGACGCGCTTCGCGCCCGATCGCCGGAGATCGTTGCCGAAGATCTGCATCGCGTCGAGCTCAACCTCGACGACTGACGGCTCCGCGGCGCTCCGCGTCGAGGCGCCTGCCCGCCGAGGGGCGAGGAAATCGAACGGGCCGGCGTTCGCTGAAGGGCGCCGAACGGTCGATACTTCGCCATGGAGGCACGTCGCTTGCTCCTGGCGAGTGACACAACGGGAGCGCGCATGCAGATTCGGGTCGGGTTCGAAATGGCGTATCGGTGCCCGCAGCCGACGCCGATGCTGCTGGTGCTGAACGTCCACTACTCGCGGGCGTCGGACCTGGTGCAGCCTGATCATCTCGTCACCGATCCGCCGGTGCCCATCACCGCCTATCGCGACCTGTTCGGCAACTGGTGCAGCCGCATCGTCGCGCCGCGCGGGCGCATCGTCCTGAAGAACGAGGCGCTGGTCAACGACAGCGGCCTGCCCGACATCGTCGTGCCGACCGCGGTGCAGACGCCGGTCGAGCAGCTGCCCGAGTCGACGCTGGTCTACCTGCTTGGCAGCCGCTATTGCGAGACCGACCAGCTCTCCGACGTTGCCTGGCAGCGCTTCGGCTCGGGGCCGACCGGCTGGGCCCGCGTTCAGGCGATCTGCGACTTCGTGCATGGCCACATCGAGTTCGGCTACCACCACGCGCGGCGCACCCGCACCGCCTGGGAGGCCTACAACGAAGGCGTCGGCGTCTGCCGCGACTACGCACATCTGGCAATCGCGTTCTGCCGCGCCGTCAACATCCCGGCGCGCTACTGCACCGGCTACCTCGGCGACATCGGCATGCCGCCGCCCTACGGGCCGATGGACTTCGCCGGCTGGTTCGAGGCCTGGCTGGGCGACCGCTGGTACACCTTCGATGCGCGCAACAACATGCCGCGCATCGGCCGCGTGCTGATGGCGCGCGGCCGCGATGCCTGCGACGTGGCGCTGTCGACCGCGTTCGGCCCGAACATTCTCGAAGACTTCAAGGTGCGCACCGACGAGGTCGTGGCTTCGCCCCGATGAAGGCGCCGGTCGCGAGTCACTTCTGCTCCTTGAGGTAGGCAATGATGTCGGCGCGCGCCTGGGCGTCGTCGACCTTGAAGAACATCTTCGTGCCCGGCACGAGTGCACTCGGATTGACCAGCCAGCGATTCAGGGTCGCCTCGTTCCACGTGATGCCGGAGCGCTTCAACGCCGGCGAGTAGGCGTAGTCGGCGAGACTGCCGGCCGGTCGGCCGACGACGCCGCGGTGCCGGGGGCCGACATCGTTCTCGTCGATCGAGTGGCAGGCCGCGCAGGCCTGATAGAGCGTCTTGCCGCGCGCCGCATCGCCGCCGGCGACGGCGTCATGGGCGGCCGGCGAAGCGGGCTGCGC
>JALYSL010000108.1 GCA_030854825.1 Pseudomonadota bacterium | reverse complement strand
AGCCAATCGAGCTGGAGTGCGGTCGGCCAGACAAGCGCCAGCGCGATGGCGAGCGCGATCCAGACGATCTCCCAGTGCGTGGCGCCGTTCAGGTCGCCGAGCAGCCAGAAGACCATGCCACGCAGTTGTCCTTCATCGGCCAGCGTGAGGATGAGCGAGACGACGGCCGAGCAGCCCGATCCGATCATCACGCCGACGAGCAGGAGCGAGGTCGACGCTTCGGCGCCGGCGCTCGAGACCGAGCCGGCCAGACGCCGCCCCATCAACGCGAACAGCAGCGTCGCAGCGAGAAAGGCGCCGGCCGCGGCGCCGAGCGCCACGCCCCACTCCGAGAGCGCGGCACCGCTCGCCGAGGTGAGCAGCATCGTGCCGAGCGCACCCACCGAAGCGCCGCCGGCGACGCCGAGAACATACGGATCAGCTAGCGCGTTGCGCGTCAGCAGTTGCATCAGCGCACCCGAGACGGCGAGCGCGGCGCCGGTGCCGAAACCGGCGAGCACCCGCGGCACGCGGATCTGCCAGAAGATGTCGGACGAGGCCGCCGCGATTCCCGTCGAGCCGGCCAGCACGCCGAGCCCGCACGCCACCAGCGCGACAAGCGCGGCGAAGAAGAGAGCGCGACGAGGCGGCATGCCGATGCGTCAAAGACCGCGGCCTTCGAAGCGAATCCCGAGCCAGGCCTGTCGACCGAGGCCTTGGTAGTCGCGCACCGGCTCGACGCGATGATCGAGCGCGTTGAGCAGCTTGGCCTCAAGCCGCCACTGCGGCGAAAAGCGCCAGCTCGCGTGCAGGTCGACCAGGGCGTAGCCGCCGAGCACGACGCCGCCGTCGGGCCGCGAGCCGATGTCGAGGATCGACCCGCCGAGGCTCCACGCGCCGATGGCATAGTCGGCGGCGAGCGTTTCCTGGTGCGCGGCGCGGCGCGCCAGGCGTATGCCGGTGTCGACATCGCGCGCATCGAGGAAGTCGACGGTTGCGTGCACGTCGAAGCCGCCCCAGCGCTGGCCGGCGGCCACGGTCGCGCCTTGCAGCCGCGCCCGCGAAGTATTGGCGGCACAACCGAAAAAGCCGGGCGGGCAATCGGTCCGGTTCGGATCGGGGTCGAAGCCGATCAGATTCCGGACGCGATTGCGATAGAACGTCGCCGAAGCGCTCGTCGCTGCCGATTGCCACGTCGCGCCGACCTCGACGCTGCGACCGTGCTCCGGCTGGATCGTCGCGATGCCGAAAAGCGGGAAGCAGCAGTCGTTGAAGGTCGGCGCCCGAAACGTGGTGCCGCCGAGCGCGCGCAGCTTCAGGCCCGGTATCACTTCGTAGCTCGCGCCGACGCGGCCGGTCGTATCGCTGCCATAGGCGGAATTGTCGTCGCGGCGCAGGTCCGCCTGCAGGCCGACCGCGGCAAGCTGGCCGGAATAGCCGAGCACGACCGCGTTGTTGCTGCGCTTCGGCTCGTCGACGAAGACATCGCCGCTGACGCTCTCGCGCAGGTGCTCGTAGGCGAGCACGACCTGCTGGCCCGGCGCCAGCGTCAAGGCGTTCTGCCAGGTCGCCTGATCGCGGTGCGTCGTGAAACGGGTCAGCGTGCCGCCGCCGCTGATCTCGTCGTCGAGATCGTGGGCGAGCTGCACCGTCGTCGTCCACAGGCTCGAGACGACACCGCGGTAGTCGATCGACGCGACCCGGGTCGTCAGCCGATTGCGGAAGTCGGGCGACGGATCGGGTTTGAACTCGGCATCGAAGTTGGCCGAGTCGTATTGCGCGTTCAGGTGCGTCTCGAGCAAGCTGACGCCGATGCGGTGGCCCGGCGCCGGCGTGTAGCCGAGGCGCAGGTTGCCGAAGTTGCGGGCGTAACCGTCTTCATCGGGATTGAAGAAGCCGGACTGGTCGTTCGGGCGAATCGCCGAGACGCCGCGGCTGCTCTCGCGGCCGACCGTCGTGGCGTAGTCGAACGCGCCTTGCGATCCGCTCACGCCCAGGTCGCCCTGCCGCGAGCGGTAGCCGCCGATCGCGACGTGGCCGGTGACGAGCGGGCTGCCGTCTCCTTTGCGCGTGAAGATCTGCACCACGCCGCCGACGCCGTCGGCGCCGTAAAGGCTCGACGCGGGCCCGCGCAGCACCTCAATGTGGTCGATCTGCGCCAGGCTGAGGGCCTCGAACTCGCCTTGGCCGACCGAAGCCGAACCGACGCGCACGCCGTCGATCAGGAGCACCGTCTGGTTGGTGCTGGCGCCGCGAATGAAAAAGCCCGAGGTCTGGCCCGGCCCGCCATTGCGCACGAGCTGCATGCCGGCCTCGCGGCGCAGCAGGTCCTCGACCGAATCGGCGCTCGTGTCGCGGACGGTGTCGGGGTCGATCACGACGATGTCGGCGACGCTCTGACTGAGCGAGGTCGGCTCGCGCGTGCCGGTGACGACAACCGGGTCGAGCTGGCTTTGCGCCGAAGCGCCGAACGACAGGAAAGCGAAGAGACAGGCGAAGGGGGAGACGAACGGAAACGACGAGCGACGCGCGGCCTTCGGCGCGCGCAGCCCGTTGCGGAGGTTGAAGCACATGATGGAATGACCCGAACAAGCGGCACGCGATCCGCTTCCCCGCGGCCGCATGCGACATGGGCGAAGCACACGCCCCGCCCTCTTG
>JALYSL010000099.1 GCA_030854825.1 Pseudomonadota bacterium | reverse complement strand
CGGGCATCTGGAAATCCTCCGGCAGGATGATGTCGACGCGGTCGGGATCGACCGAGATGCTCGACGACGACTCGACGATCTCCTGGATCGTCTTCATGCCCGACCACACGCCGGCGAAACGGCTCATCGCGAACGCGTGCAGGCCCATGTCGAGGATGTCTTGGACGCTGCTCGGGAAGAACACCGGCAGCCCGCAGGCCTTGAAGATGTGGTCGCTCTGATGCGCTGCTGTCGAACTCTTCGCGATGTGGTCGTCGCCGGCGAGCGCGATCACGCCGCCGTGCTGCGAGGTGCCCGCCATGTTGGCGTGCTTGAAGACGTCGGAGCAGCGGTCGACGCCGGGTCCCTTGCCGTACCAGATGCCGAAAACGCCGTCGACCTTGCTGGTCTGCGGATAGAGATCGAGTTGCTGCGAGCCCCACACGGCGGTGGCGGCGAGCTCCTCGTTCACGCCCGGCTGGAACACGATGTTCTGCGCGGCCAGATGCTTCTTCGCCGCCCACAGTGCCTGGTCGTAGCCGCCGAGCGGCGAGCCGCGGTAGCCGCTGACGAAGCCGCCGGTGTTCAGGCCGAACATCGCGTCGCGCTTTTTCTGCAGCATCGGCAAGCGCACCAGCGCCTGCACGCCGCTCATGAAGGCGCGGCCCGATTCGAGCGCGTACTTGTCGTCGAGCGTGACGCTTTCGAGCGCCTTGCGGATCGAATCGGGAAGAGGGGCATTCATCGGTCGGACCCTTTGGTACGAGCGTCGGGGCAGAAGCTCGTCAGTGAATGAATGCGCCGGCCGGACTCGTGGCCCGACTGCGCGTTCGAGAGTGTAGGGATTCGGCCCGGCCGCGTCGGCGCCCGCGGTCATGCCGCCAGGGCGGGCGCGCGAACCAAGCCGGAGCGGCAAGCCGGACCTCGGCGGCAGCGAGGATCGCCGTGCCGGGGCGGCCTGGCGCGTCACGAATGCACGTTCGTCGGCCCTTCGTTCACACGAGCGCAGTGTCCGGCAACCTGTCCTTCACATCTTGGCACCACAGTGCTGTCACTTCGATTCGCTTGCCAGGAGATTCGCGCCATGCTTTCGACTCTTTCCCTCACGTTTCGCGCCATCGTCGCCCTCGCATTCATCGGCTCCGCTGTGGCGGCCGCGGCGCAGGAGGAAGGCGGCGCCCGCGGCGGACAGAGGGTCGCCAAGATGCAGGCGCGCTTCGCGGCGGCCGATGCCAATCACGACGGTCGCCTGACGCGCGACGAGGCAAAGTCTGGTATGCCGTTCGTCTACAAGCACTTCGACGACATCGACAAGCAGAAGGCCGGCTCGATCACGATGGCCGATATCGCCGCCTACGCGCGCGAGCATCGAGCCGCGAAGCAGTCGGGCAATTGACGACGCGCACGGGCGCGGGCTCGCCGGTGCGCCAGACGAAGAAAGGCCCAGCCATGAGACGCATCGGCCGCTCGCTCGCAGCCTCGGTGCTCGCCTCGCTGCTCGTCGCGGCGGGCAGCGCCGCAGCCGCGACCGTCGCCTTGCCGAGCGGCGCCCGGCTGCTCGCCGACCAGTCCTACGGCAGCGCCGTGGCGCAACGCATCGACGTCTATCTTCCGGCGGCCGAAGCCCGGCCGCCGGGCGGCTCGCCGATCCTGGTCATGGTTCACGGTGGCGCCTGGATGATCGGCGACAAGAGCTCGCGCGGGGTCGTCGGCGACAAGCTGGCGCACTGGGTCGGGCGGGGCTGGATCCTTGTCTCGGTCAACAACCGCTTGCTGCCCGAAGCCGACCCCGCGACCCAGGGCGACGACGTCGCCCATGCCATCGCCTACGTCCAGCAGCATGCGCCGGCATGGGGTGGCGATGCGAGTCGCATGGTTCTCATGGGTCACTCGGCCGGCGCCCATCTCGTCGCCTTGCTCGGTGCGTCGCCGGCGCGCGTGGCCAGCGCCGGCGCCAGGCCGTGGCTGGCGACGATTGCGCTCGACAGCGCGGCGCTCGATCTGCAGGGACTGATGATGAAGCGTCACGCGCGCTTCTACGACCAGGCCTTCGGCATCGATCCGGCGCGCTGGGCCGACGCATCGCCGACCGCGCGCATCGCCGGCGACGCGACGCCGATGCTGCTCGTGTGCTCGTCGATCCGCATCGACGACTCATGTGGCCAGTCGCAGCGCTTCGCCGCGGCGCTCGCCGTGCGCGGCATTCGCGCCGAGGTGCTGCCCGAGGCGAAGGCGCACAACCGCATCAACGTCGAGGTCGGCCAGGACGGCCCGTACACCGATGCGATCGGCGCTTTCATCGCGTCGGTGCTGCCCCGCTGAAAGCGGCGCCCCGGCCGGGCGCAGTTATCCCGACGTCGGGTGCAGGAAGCGATGCACCGCCTGAACCACGACCGAGCCTTCGCCGACGCCGGAAGCGACGCGCTTGACCGAGCCCGAGCGGACGTCGCCGACGGCATAGATGCCCGGCTGTGACGTCGCGTAGGGCGAATCGGCATCGGCGCCGCCGCCGGCCTTCGCTCCCGTGACGACGAAGCCCTGCGCGTCCAGCGCGAGGCAGTCGCCGAGCCAGCGCGTGTTCGGCTCGGCGCCGATCATCGCGAAGATGGCCGAAACCGGCCGCCTCGTGTCGATGCCGCTGCGGCTGTCGCGCCAGGTCGCGCCGGTCAACGCCTGCTCGCCCTCGAGCGACGTGAACTCGCTGCGCGGGTGCAGGCTGATGTGGGCCGAGCGCTCGATGCGCTGGATCAGGTAGTCCGACATCGTCGCCGCGAGACCGGCGCCCCGCACCAGGATGTAGACATGCCTGGCCGAGCCGGCGAGAAAGATGGCGGCCTGGCCGGCCGAGTTGCCGCCGCCGACGACCACGACCTCGGCGTTGCGGCACAGGTCGGCCTCCATCGCCGTGGCCGCGTAGTAGATGCCCTGGCCCTCGAACCTCTCGAAGCCTTGCACGTCGAGCTTGCGGTAGCGCGCGCCGGTGGCGATGACGACAGCCCGGGCCCGGATCGACGCGCCGTCTTCGAGACGCAGGAGCAGCGGCGACGATTCGCACTCGATGCCCGTGACGGCGCGCGAGACGGCGAGCCGCGCCCCGAACTTCTGCGCCTGCACCTGCGCCCGGCCGGCCAGCGCCTGGCCGCTGATGCCGGTCGGAAAGCCGAGGTAGTTCTCGATCTTCGAGCTCGTGCCGGCCTGCCCGCCCGGCGCGAGGCTCTCGATGACGATCGTCTGCAGCCCTTCGGAGGCGGCGTAGACGGCCGAGGCCAGGCCGGCCGGTCCGGCACCGACGACGGCGACGTCGAAGACGGTGTCGTGGTCGAAGCTCTCGGTCAGGCCGAGGTCGTCGGCCAGGGCCGTCAGCGTCGGGTTGCGCAAGGCGCGGTCGCCCGGGACGATGACCACGGGCAGCTCCGACGGCGCGATCGAGAAGCACTCGAGCAGGCCGCTGGCGCCGTTGTCATGCTCGGTGTCGAGCAGGCGGTGCGGATAGGCATTGCGGGTCAGGAACTGCTGCAGCCGCAGCGTGTCGGCCGTGTGGCCGGGGCCGATCAGCACGACGCCGCCTTCGGCGTGGCGCAGCAGGCCGACGCGGCGCAGGATGAAGGCGCGCATGACGATCTCGCCGATGTCGGGCTCGCTCGTCATCAGGCGGCGAAAGTCGGCGCGCTTGACGCGGACGACGCGGCTCGCCGGGCCGGCACGGCCGCCGACCAGGATCTGCCGGCCGTTGAAGAGATCGAGCTCGCCGGTGAACTCGTTCGCGCCATGCGCGCGCAGCACGTGCGGAGTGCCGTCGTCGGCGATGTCGAAGATCTCGATCGCGCCTTCGAGGATGAAGAAGAAGTCGACGCCACGGTCGCCGCGCGAAAACACCACCGTCTGCGCCGGCAGCGCTTCTTCCTCGCCGTAGCGGACGACGCGCCCGGCCATCTCCGCGTTCAGCCGGGGGAAGGTCTGGGTGCGGCGCGCGTAGGGATCGGCGGGATCGAGGTCGGATCCGGGGTCGTCTCGATCGGCGTCGCCACTGGCCATGCGCCGAGTCTAAGGAACTGCGCCACCTTGCACCTCGGCCGAATGGCCGAGGCCGCGCTCGTCGCGCTATGCCGCCACGAACTTGAGGGCGACGCCGTTGTTGCAGTAACGTTTGCCCGTCGGTGCCGGGCCATCGTCGAAGATGTGGCCCTGATGGCCGTCGCAGCGGGCGCAGTGGTATTCGGTGCGCTGCACGATCATCAGGTAGTCCGAC
The DNA here is from genome assembly GCA_030854825.1 of Pseudomonadota bacterium. Next base: position 4,275 of record JALYSL010000099.1, on the reverse strand, counting down.
TTCGTGTTCACCGCGCCGGGCAGCGACATGTAGAAGCTCGGCCAGCCGGTGCCGCTCTCGAATTTCGTCTCCGACGAAAAGAGAGGCAGATCGCAGGCGATGCAATGGAAGACGCCCTTGTGATGCTCGGCATTGAGCGGGCTCGATCCGGGCCGCTCGGTGCCTTCGTGACGAAGCACGTCGTAGGACGCCGGTGCGAGCCGCTTCTTCCACTCGGCGTCGGACAGCAAAAGCTTCTCGATCCTGGGGGTCGGGCCTTGGGCGCCGGCAAGCTTCGGCGCCAGAGCGAAGGCGGAGAGGACGGCTAGGAAAGGGCGGCGGGTCATGAGTAATCTCCGGGTGAAGGGTCTGCCGGCTTGGTCGCGCCAGACCCGCGATTCTTTCGCCCCTTACGCCAGCCGGCATGAGCCAGACGCAAAGCCGCACCCCGGGTGGGGCCGGCGGCGAGGGGCGACGCCGTCAGCGGGGCCACAGCACCCACAGCCGCAGCGGCTGCTTCATGCGCCCGGCCTGCGTTTCCGCGACCTCGCCCCAGCCCCAGAAGTAGTCGGCACGCACTGCGCCGGTGATCGCGGTGCCGGTGTCCTGAGCCACCACCAACCGGCGAAGCGGCGTCGACGAGAGCGGCTCGGTGGTGTCGATCCATGCGGGAGTGCCGTAGGGCACGCTCAGCGGATCGACGGCGATCGAGCGGCCGGGAGTCAGCGGCACGCCCTGCGCTCCTCGCGGCCCGATGGTGGGGTCGGGCAACGGCTCTTCGCGAAAGAACACCAGGCGAGGATTGCTCCAGAGCATCTCGTCGACGCGCTTCGGGTTTTTTCTGGCCCAGGCTCGTATCGCCGGCCACGAGGCCTGCTCCAGCGTCAGCTCGCCGTGTTCGACGAGCCAGCGGCCGACCGACTTGTAGGGCTGGTCGTTGTGCGCGGCGAAGGCGACCCGCACCGGTGATTGCGGCCGGCCCCGTTCGTCGACGAAGACGAGGCGGCCCGAGCCCTGCACTTGCAGCAGCAGTGCGTCGAGCGGGTCTCGCAGCCAGGCGATCTCGCTGCCGCGCAGCGACTTGCGCGCCGCCGCCAGGGTGTCGGCTTGCTGGCGCGTCCAGTACGGCTTTTTTGTCGCCAGGTCGGCGGGCGGTGCATACAAGGCGATGCGAAAGCCGGGCCGCGTCGTTCGGGACGCTTCGACGAGCGGCTCGAAGTACCCGGTGGCCAGGCCCGTGCCCATGCCGTCCGGCGATTCGACCCGCCAGGGCCGCAGATGGGCTTCGAGCCAGGTGCGCGTCGCAGCGTCGTCGCCGAGGAGGTCGAGTGCGTCTTTCCTCGCGGCACTGCAGACCACCAACCAGGCCGCCGCGGGCCGCTCGCAACTGCGCAGGAGTGCCGGCAAGACGTCGGCGCTGCGGTCGCGCGGCCAACCGGGGAGATCGGTCCAGGCCGCGGCGATCCAGCGGGCGTGCGGCCGGTCGATCGAGTCTGTTGCTGTGGCCGCCGCAGGGCTGACCGGCGCTGTCGTGCCGGCTGTGGCCGGTGCGGGCTGCGACGCGATGATCGGCATCGTCGGCGCGCTGCTCGAACAGGACGCCAGCAGCGCGAGGGCGGCGATCGACGCTGCGAGGGCCCACGCATTTCGCGGCGCTCGCATCATCTCTGGCATGCCCTCACGGCACGATGGCGAGAAGAAGAAAGGCGGCGAAGATCGCGAGGTGGACGGCACCCTGCAGCACGTTGGTGCGACCGGTGCCGAGGGTGATGCCGCTGACGACGAAGGTCAGCGCAAGCAGCACCAGGTCTTTCGGCGAGAGACCGAGGATCAAGGGTAGCCCGAGCACGACCGACAGCAGCGCGACGACCGGAATCGTCAGGCCGATGCTCGCCAGGGCCGAACCGAGCGCGAGGTTGAGGCTGGTCTGCAGCCGATTGGCGCGCGCCGCGCGCAGGGCCGCCCAGGTCTCGGGCAGCAACACCAGCAAGGCGATGGCGATGCCGATCACCGCGGCCGGCAGGCCGGCGGCTTTGACGGCCCGCTCGATTGTCGGCGAGAGGATCTTCGCCAGGCCGATGACCGCGAGCAACGAGACGACGAGCAGCCAGAAGCTCGCCCAGGCCAGCGCCACCGAAGGCGGCGGCGCATGCACCGACTCGTCGGCGGGGTCGTGCGGCGGCAGGAAGAAGTCGCGATGACGGACCGTCTGCACGAACACGAAGAGGGCCCAGAGCACGAGCGAGGCCGCGGCGGCGAAGCCGAGCTGCGCCGTGGTGTAGCTCGGCCCGGGCGCCGTCGTCGTGAAGGCCGGCAGGACCAGCGTCAAGGTGGACAGAGCGATCAAGGTCGCCAGCGCCGATGCCGCGCCTTCGAGGCGAAAGCTCTGCTCGTGGTGTTTGAGACCGCCGGCGAGCAGGCAAAGACCGACGACGCCGTTGCAGATGATCATGATCGCCGAGAAGATCGTGTCGCGCGGCAAGGCCGCCGTGTCGGCGCCGCCGGTCAGCATCATCGAGACGATCAGCGCCACCTCGATGACGGTCACCGCGACGGCGAGAACGAGGGTGCCGAACGGCTCGCCGACCCGATGCGCGATGACCTCGGCGTGATGTACCGAGGCCATCACCGCGCCGATCAACGCGGCGGCGCAGAGCAGCGCCAGCGCCGCGCCGGGCGGCCAGAGCAGCGCCACGCCGGCGAGCAGGGTCGCGGCGACAGGCAGGACGAGCGTCCAGAGCGGCATCTTCATCAGGCGGCTTTCAAAGCGCCGAGCGCGCCGGCAAAGCGCAGGCGTCAGTGCAACGCCGAGGCGAGCGTCAGGCCGAATTCGCCGATTGGCGCGTCGAACGGCCGGGCGTCCTCGGTCATGCAGAAGAAAGTGCCGCGCATCGTGCCGTTCGGCGTGGCGATGCGAGTCCAGCTGGTGTATTCGAAGCTCTCGCCGGGCTTCAATACCGGCTGATGGCCGACGACGGCCAGGCCGCGCACCTCTTCGACGTGGCCGTTGGCGTCGGTGACGATCCAGTGTCGGGCGATCAGCTGGGCCGTCGTATCGCCGCTGTTGCGGATGCTGATCGTGTACGCGAATGCGAACTGGCCGGCCCCCCGGTCCGTCTGCTCGGGCAGGTGGCGGACGGCGACGCTCGTCGTGAACTCGGGTTTCGGCATGGCCGCATTTTGGCAGGCTGCGAGAGACGAGGCGCGAACGCGCAACCTAGAATCGTTGCGAGACCTCGCCACATGCCGACCTATCGCATCGCCCCCAGCATCCTCTCGGCCGACTTCGCGCGGCTGGGCGACGAGGTGCGCGCCGTGATCGAGGCCGGTGCCGACTGGATTCATTTCGACGTGATGGACAACCACTACGTCCCGAACCTGACGATGGGGCCGATGTTCTGCGCCGCGTTGCGCAAGCACGCCGTGAAGTCCGACGGCACGAAGGTGCCGATCGACGTGCACCTGATGGTCGAGCCGGTCGACGCGCTGGCAGAGGCTTTCGCCGCGGCCGGCGCCGACATGATCAGCTTTCACCCGGAAGCCAGCCGCCATGTCGACCGCACGATCCAGCTGATCAGCGGCGCCGGCTGCAAGGCCGGGCTGGTCTTCAACCCGGCCGCGTCGCTCGACGCGCTCGACTGGGAGCTCGACAAGATCGACCACGTGCTGGTGATGAGCGTCAACCCCGGCTTCGGTGGCCAGGCGTTCATCGCCTCGTCGCTGCGCAAGATCGAGCAGATCAGAAAACGCATCGACGCCAGCGGCCGCGACATTCGTCTCGAGGTCGACGGTGGCATCAAGATCGACAACATCCGCGCCGCGGCCGACGCCGGCTGCGACACCTTCGTCGCCGGCAGCGCGATCTTCGGCGAGAAGGACTATCGCGCCGTGATCAGCGCCATGCGTTCGCAGCTGGCCCGTTGAATTCCGAGGCGCTGACGATGGGCAGCCGCGAGCACGAGCACGTCGCCGGGCATGGCCACGTTCACGCGCATGACTCGGGGCACGATCACGGTCACCCGCACGACGGCGGCCACGGCCACGAGAGTGGCGGTCATTCGCACGGCATCGGCGGCCACTCGCACGGCCCGGCGCGGCACGACCGGGCCTTCGCGATCGGGATCTCGGTCAACATCGCCTTCGTCGTCGTCGAAGCGTTCTACGGCTGGCGCGTCGATTCCCTGGCCCTGCTGGCCGACGCCGGCCACAACCTCGGCGACGTGCTCGGCCTCGCCCTCGCCTGGGCCGGCAGCGTGCTCGCGCGGCGGGGACCGACGCCGCGCTTCACCTATGGGC
>JALYSL010000096.1 GCA_030854825.1 Pseudomonadota bacterium | reverse complement strand
GTTCGCAAGATCGCGCCCGACGGCACCGTGTCGCTGGTTGCCGGCCTGAGCGGCAGCTTCGGCGGCGTCGTCGACGGAGTCGGCAAGGCCGCCCAGTTCGCCGACCTCGGCCCGTCAATGGCGCGAGCCCCGGACGGCACGCTGTACGTGTGGAACCAGTATGTGGTGCGGCGCATCGGCACCGACAACTCGGTGACCACGCTCGCCGGCTCGACCACGAACTTCGGTGCGGTCGACGGCAACGGCGGCGCAGCGCGCTTCAACCGCGGCTTCGGCATGACGGTCGGCGCGAGCGGCGATGTCTTCGTCGGCGACGCCGGCAACTGCGCGGTGCGCCGCGTCGATTCCGCCAACAACGTGACGAGCATCGGCGTGTTCGGTCAGTGCTCGCGCGTCGACGGCCCGATCGCGACGGCGCGCTTCATGAGCCCGAGCCAGATGACCACCGGCCCCGACGGCTCGATCTACGTCGCCGACGCCGGCTCGGTGCGCAAGATCTCGGCCGATGGCACGATGGTCTCGACGCTGTCGGCGGCCGGCGGGTCGGTGGCGACCGTCGCGGCCGCTGCCGACGGCACGCTCTACTTCGTCGACAACGGGGGCCTTTCCATGCTGGCGCCGGGCGCGCCGGCCGCCACGTCGATCGTGCACGCCAACGGCGGCGCCAATGTGCTGGGCTCGGTGAATCCGTCGCTGTTCGGCGTGCAGGCCCTGACCGTGCTCGGGCCGAAGCAGATCCTCGTCCTGAGCGATTCGCAACTGGTGGTCGTGACGCTGCCCTGAACGCGGGCCGCGCCGCCCGACGAACCGAGTGCCTCACGGCCACGTGGCCGCGGGCGCTTGCTCGTGCGGGCCTGGCACGGTTCGCCGGGGCCGCGATACTTGCGGCCGGTCCGCTCCCATCCTGGTGCGCGGGCGCGAACCTCCGGCCCGATGACGCGACTTCTCCTGGCGGCCCTGTGGCTGATCAGCGTGCTGCCCCTCGGCATGCAGGCGGCGCTCGGCCGCGGCCTCGGCCGTGCCAGCTGGCATCTCGTGGGTTCGCGGCGACGCGTCGCCTTGCGCAACCTCGAGTTGTGCTTTCCTGACCTGTCGGCCGATCAGCGCGAGCTGCTGGCGCGCGAGCACTTTGGCTGGCTCGGCCGCAGCCTGCTCGAGCGCGGGCTGCTCTGGTACGCGTCGCCGGCGCGGCTGAAGCGCCTGATCCACGTCGAAGGCGATGTCACCCTCGCCGAGCGAAGCGACAGGCCGGTGATGTGGCTGGCACCGCACTTCTTGGGGCTCGACTTCGCCGGCGCGTCGGTGCTGCTGTTCCAGAAGCGAAAAGGCATCGGGATCTATCAGGAGCAGACCAGCAAGGTGCTCGACAAGGCGCTGCGCCGCGGGCGCTTGCGCCTGGGCAATGCCGAGATCTTCTCGCGCGACGAAGCAGGCCGCGCACTCTTTCGTGCCATTCGCCGCGGCGACGGTTTCTTCAACCTGCCCGACATGGACTTCGGCATTCGCGATGCCGCCTTCGTGCCGTTCTTCGGCGTCGAGGCGGCGACGCTGCTGGCACCTTCGCGCATGGCCAGGGCGCTGAACATGATCGTTCAGCCCGTGGTCGCCGAGATCTTGCCCGGCGGCCAGGGCTATCGCGTGCGCTACGAAGAGCCGTGGGCCGATTTCCCGAGCGACGATGCGGTGGCCGATAGCGCCCGCATCAATCGCTGGATCGAAAGCGAGATCCGGCGCAACCCGGCGCAATACCTCTGGGTCCATCGCCGCTTCAAGACCCGCCCGCCCGGCGAGCCGTCGCTGTATTGAGATGCCAAGCGAACGTCGAGGTGGAAGCGAACGCGATAATCACGAGATGCGCGTTCGCTTCACCAAGATGCAGGGGGCCGGCAACGACTTCGTGGTGCTCGATGCCACCCGCGAGCCGCTCGCGCTCGACCAAGCGCAGCTAAAGAAGCTCGCCGATCGCCGCCTCGGCGTCGGTGCCGACCAGATCCTCGTCGTCGACAAGCCGGCCCGACGGGACGTCGACTTCGGCTATCGCATCTTCAACGGCGGCAGTGGCGACGAGGTCGAGCACTGCGGCAACGGCGCGCGCTGCTTCGTCCGCTACGTGCGCGATAAGGGCCTCAGCGACAAGACCACGCTCGCCGTCGAGACGATGAATCGGCGTCTCGAGCTGCGTCTGCAACCAGACGGCCGCGTCACGGTCGACATGGGCCCGCCCGACTTCGATCCGGCGCACGCGCCGTTCGACGTCACCTGGCTGGCGCCGCGCTCGGCCGACTCGGGCCTGGCGCTCTGGCCGGTCGAGCTCGGCGAAGGCCGCACGGTCGATCTCGCCGTCGTCTCGATGGGCAATCCGCACGCGGTGCAGATCGTCGCCGACGTCGACGCGGCGCCGGTCGCGCAGCAAGGCCCGCGCATCGAGAAGCACGTGCGCTTCTCGCAGGGCGTCAACGCCGGCTTCATGCAGATCGTCTCGCGCCGGTCGATCCGCCTGCGCGTGTTCGAGCGCGGCGCCGGCGAGACGCTCGCCTGCGGCACCGGCGCTTGCGCCGCGGTCGCGGTCGGCATCCGCCTGGGCCTGCTCGATCAGAAGGTCGACGTC
>JALYSL010000090.1 GCA_030854825.1 Pseudomonadota bacterium | reverse complement strand
CCACCGTCAGGTCGATGTCCGTGAGAGCCTGGAACGAGCCGAAGGACTTTCGAATCCTCTCCAGGCGCAGATACGCGGTCATCGACGTCTGCTGCAGGCGACGCCTATTTTTTCGGCTCGGACTTCGCGTCGTAGCGCTTGTTCCACTCGGCCAGGATGCGCTCACGGTTGTCGGCAGCGACCTTGAAATCCATCTTGACGAGTCGCTTCTCGTAGTCGGCGGGCACGTTGGCCAGCGGCGCGGCGACACCCGGCTGCGCCGTGATCGCGAAGTTCTTGCCGTAGAGCTGCATCGCATCCTTGCTCGAAGCCCAATCGGCCAGCTTCTTCGCCGCTTCCAGGTTTTTGGTGCCCTTCATGATGGCGAAGGCTTCGAGGTCCCAACCGAGCCCTTCTTTCGGGAACACCAAGTCGATTGGCGCACCCTTGGCCTTGTTGGCGTTGGCGCGGTACTCGAACGAGATGCCGATCACGTATTCACCGGCCGCGGCCATATTGCAAGGCTTGGAGCCGGAGTGCGTGTACTGGGCGACGTTCTCGTGCAGCGCGTCCATGTACTTCCAGCCGCCGCCCTTGCCGTTGTCGTCGCCCCAGAGGGTGAGCCAAGCGGTCACGTCGAAGTAGCCGGTGCCCGAGGAGGCCGGGTTGGGCATGACGATCTGGCCCTTGTAGACCGGCTTGGTCAGGTCCTTCCAGGTCGTCGGCTCGGGGATGTTCTTCTTCTTCGCCTCGACCGTGTTGAAGCAGATCGTGGCGCCCCAGACATCCATGCCCCACCACGCGGGCGGATTCTTCTTGTCGCGATAGACCGACATGATGGCGTCGAGGTTGATCGGCGCGTACGGCGTCAGCATGCCGTTCGAGTCGAGCAGGGCCAGGCTCGAGGCGGCCACTCCCATCACGACGTCGGCCTGCGGATTGGCCTTTTCGGCGAGCAGCTTGGCAGTGATGACGCCCGTCGAGTCGCGCACCCATTTGAGCTCGATGTTCGGATTGGCGCGGTAGAAACCCGCCTCGTAGGCCTTGATCTGGTCGGTCTCGAGCGCGGTGTAGACGGTGAGCGAGGTCTTCTGCGCGAACGCGCCGAAAGATACGACCATGAGAACGGCGCCGAGCAGCGCTTTCAATGAACCTGGATTCATGCGGATCTCCCCCTGTCGGTTTTATCGAATGTGGAAACGGGCCGGCGGCGAATGCCGCCCGGCGTGCAAAGCCTATGCAAGTTCCATGACAGTTCCGAGTGCACGGCTTCGGCACGGGCAGTCTAGGGTCGCGGGTGAGAAAGCGTCAACTGTTTCTTGAAGATTGTTGACAATCGCCATCGTCGTCACTCACACTTCGCCATGCCCGCCGCAGTCGCCGCCTCCCTGCACCCGACCATCACGCTGCTGCAGACCAGCTCGCTGTCGAGCGTCGTGCAGAGCGAGCTCGAACGAATGATCCTGTCCGGCGAATTGCCGCCCGGCGAAAAACTCACCGAGGTCGCCCTGGCCGCCCGCCTGGGCGTGTCGCGCGGGCCGTTGCGCGAGGCCTTTCGCATGCTCGAGGAAGCGGGCCTCGTGCGCACCGAGAAAAATCGCGGCGTGTTCGTGCGCGACCTGCCGGTCGAAGAAGCGATCGAGATCTTCGAACTGCGCGCGGCCATGGACGAGCTCGTCGGCCGGCGCCTCGCCGCGAACATCGCGCCGGCCGCACTGAGGGAGATCCGCGCCCTGGTCGACCGGATGGAGCAAGCCGTCAAGGCCAAGGACGCGCCCGCCTATCACCTGCTCAACCTGCGTTTCCACGACCGTCTGGTCGAGCTCGCCGGCAACGGCAAGCTGACCGCCGTCTATCGCAAGCTGATCAAGGAGCTGAGCCTGTTCCGGCGCCTCAATCTTGCCGACGGCGGGCTGATGCCGATCTCGGTCGGCGAACACCGGCAGATCGTCAAGGCGATCGCCTCGGGCGACGAGCAGGCCGCCGGCCGGGCAATGTTCGAGCACGTCATGCAAAGCAAGGAGCGCACGATCAAGAACCAGCAGCGCACGATCGCCGACAAGGCGCGGCGATGATCGACGTCAACGGCCGCCGCTACCGGCTCGCGCATCAGCCGACCGTCGTCGTCTGCGTCGACGGCTGCGAGCCCGACTACATCGCCCAGTCGGTGGCGCACGGCCACACGCCGTGGATGAAGGAGGTGCTGGCCACCGGCACCGTGCTGACTGCCGACTGCGTCATCCCGAGCTTCACCAATCCGAACAATCTGTCGATCGTCACCGGCGTGCCGCCTTCGGTGCATGGCATCTGCGGTAACTATCTCTTCGACGTCGTCAGCGGCACCGAAGTGATGATGAACGACCCGAAATGGCTGCGCGCGCCGACGATCCTCGCCGCGCTGGCCAATGCCGGCCAGTCGGTCGCCGTGATCACGGCCAAGGACAAGCTGAGAAAGCTGCTCGGCCACGGCATGAAAGGCATCTGCTTTTCGGCCGAGAAGGCCGACGAGGCGAACGACGAGGAAAACGGCATCGCCGACGTCGTCGAGCTGGTCGGCATGCCGGTGCCCTCGGTCTACAGCGCCGAGCTCTCGGAGTTCGTGTTCGCGGCCGGCGTCGAGCTGATGGCGCAGGAACGGCGACCGGACGTGATGTATCTCTCGACCACCGACTACGTGCAGCACAAGCACGCGCCGGGAACCGAGGGCGCCGACGCTTTCTACCGCATGATGGACGGCTATCTCGGCAAGCTCGGCGCGATGGGATGTGTCATCGCCCTGACCGCCGACCACGGCATGAACGCGAAGACGCGCATGGACGGCGCCCCCGATGTCCTCTACCTGCAAGACGTGCTCGACGACTGGCTCGGGAGCGGCCCAGCGCCCGGCCGGGCGCGCGTCATCCTGCCCATCACCGACCCGTACGTGGTGCACCACGGCGCGCTTGGTTCGTTCGCCACGGTCTACCTTCCAAAGGGTGTCGACGTGGCGGCGCTGTCGAAGCGCATCGCGGCGATCCGCGGCGTCGACTCGGTGCGCTCGCGCGAAGAAGCGGCCGCCTTCTTCGAACTGCCGCCCGATCGCATCGGCGATCTGGTCGTCGTCGCCGAGCGCTCGAAGGTGATTGGAACCTCGGCATCGCGCCACGACCTGAGCGGCCTCGACGCGCCGTTGCGCTCACACGGCGGCGTCTCGGAGCAGCGCGTGCCGCTGATCGTCAACCGCAAGCTCGAAGGCCTCGACCTCGAACGGCGCGTTCGCAACTTCGATGCGTTCGATCTTGCGTTGAATCATGTCGCGTGAAATGGAACGGGAGTTGTTGGGCGCAATCGGCCTGCCGATGGCCTTGGCATCCGGCCGAGCGCCAGCAACCGAGATGAGGGAGCTGAACGCAATTTGATCCACTTGCTCAATCTGCTCGCCGCGATCGCCCTGCTCGTCTGGGGCACGCACATCGTGCGCACCGGCATGCTGCGCGTGTTCGGCGAGAACCTTCGCCGCGTGCTGGCGCTGAGCTTCAGCAACCGCTTTCGCTCCGTCATCGCCGGCCTCGGCGTGACCAGCCTCGTGCAGTCGAGCACGGCCACCTGCCTGATCGTCGCTTCGTTCGTCGGCAAGAACCTGGTCACCACGAGCGCCGCGCTGGCGGTGATGCTCGGCGCCGACGTCGGCACCAGCTTGATGGCGGTCGTCTTCTCGCTCGACCTGTCGTGGCTGTCGCCGCTCCTTATCTTCGTCGGCGTCGTCGTCTTCATCTCGAAGCAGAACAGCGGTGCCGGCGCGGTCGGCCGGGTCCTTATCGGCCTGGGTGTCATCACCCTGGCGCTGCAGCTCATCGTCGCGGCGACGCGGCCGCTGACCGAGGCTCCGGCCGTGCGCGCCCTCCTCGTCGCCCTGCCGAACGAGGTGCTGCTCGACATCGTCGTCGGCGCCGTCCTCACCGTGTTGTCGTACTCGAGCCTGGCGATCGTTCTCCTGATCGCGACGCTGGCGTCGCAGGCGATGATCCCGCAGACC
>JALYSL010000060.1 GCA_030854825.1 Pseudomonadota bacterium | reverse complement strand
CCGCTACACCGACGCGCGCCGTCGCACGCCGCTCGACGAACTCGCGGCGCTACGCGAATCGATGCACACCGCCGTCTGGTAAGTGAAGAGAACCCGCGGATAACCAAGACGCAGCGCCGCGCCGGCTGGGGGTGGCTCGTCACACAGGCCGAACGCTGGCGCACCGCGCTGCTCGCCGAGCAGGCCCACGGCAAACCCTACTGGCAGGTGCCTGAGCCGCACCTGGAGGGGGACTACCGGTTCCGGGTGATCGGCAGCTTCGCCGAACTGCTCGCTGAAGGCCACGCGATGCACCACTGCGTCTTCGACTACAGCTTCGACTGCTTCATCCGGAAGGCGCACATCGTCTCGATCCGCCGGGCTGGGCTGCACGACTGGGCGCTGTCGCTCGACCCTGCGGTCGCTGTCGACAGGCTCGCGAAATCCCGGTGCGGGGTCGACGGCGAGGCGGCCGAGGCGGCGGCACCGGTGGCTGGCGAAGGTCGAGACGCTCCGGGCAGGGATCCCACGCGCCGCCGCGAGCGCGTGAGAAAGCTCGTCTGGTTCAGCATCGAATACGACGCTACGCTCGTCATGGACGGCTTCGAGGAGTGCATCCGTAACGCCCAGGTGTTCAGCAGCGTCGGCGTCGAGGGCCTGCGCAGTGTCGAGGAGCTGGTCCAGTGTGTCGAATGGTTCGACCCTGTCGCCCGCGTGCCGAGCGCGGTGGTCGAAAGCGATGGCGATGCGCTACGGGCTGAGCTATCGGACGGGCGGCTGGCGCGCGGACGTAGATCGCTGCTGCCGACCATCCTAGATGCCTTCGAGAACCAGATGCAGCGCTACGTACTGTTCCAGTGGCTCAGCTACCGCGGCGAGTCGGGTCTGGAGGCCTGCCGGCGCGCGCTGACCAAGTGGCTCGGGGAGACCCCCGACCCGGAAGACTGGGAGTGGTTGGACAGCGATGCCGGCAGCGCTCAAGGCGCGGCAAAGGCGTGGTTCGAGCGCCTCGATCGCGACGACCTCCGTCAGCTCGGTATCCGAATCGTCGAGGGCGACCATCCAAGTTCGAGCCACCACGCCGCGGAACTGCGTGGCAGCGACGAAGCGGCGAATGCGGCGGCGCGAACGCTGAGGCTGGGGCGCAGGTTCAGGTGAAGCAGCGCGCGTCCTGGACCAGCGTGGAGCTGCCTGACCACCGCCATCGTCACCCTACAAACGCCGCGTCGCTCACACGAACGTGCCCTCGTCTGACCGGAACGGATACGCCATGAAGGAGAAAGACGAAGCCCCTCGCGATCGAGACCATCGTCGGGCGGCTTGATGGCCCTTCCATGGCTGGCTCGCAACCCGCTTCGATGAGGCGGCGCTGATGCTCGCCCGAGGCCGGTGGCGTTGCGCCGACTCGGCGAGTCGGCGGCGTGTTCGCCAGAATGGGCCCCGTGGCCGCCACCATCAGCTCGCTTCGCATCGCCCTCGCCGGCCTTAGCGCCCTCGCCGTCGCCATGGGCATCGGCCGCTTCGCCTTCACGCCGATCCTGCCGATGATGCTGCACGACGGTGTCGTCGACCTTCGTCAGGCGAGCTGGCTGGCCAGCACGAATTACATCGGCTACTTGCTGGGAGCGCTGCTTTGCACTTTCGACCCCTGGCTGCGCCGTCGTCTGCGGATTCGCCATCCGGCCGATGCGACGTTGGTCGTGCGCCTCGGGCTTGCTGCCACCGCAATCCTGACGCTGGCGATGGCGTTGCCGTGGCCGGCGATCTGGCCGACGCTGCGCTTCGGCGCCGGCGTTGCCAGCGCCTATGTGCTCGTCTATTCGTCGGGCTGGTGTCTGACCCAGATTGCAGTGCGCGGCGCGTCGCATCTCGGTGGGATGATGTTCGCCGGGCCGGGCGCCGGCATCGTCGTCAGCGGCCTGATCGCCGGGGCGATGGTCTCGTCGCAATGGCGTGCCAGTGCGGCGTGGGTCGTCATGGCGCTGCTCGCGGCGATGCTCAGCGCGGCGACATGGAGCGTCTTTCGGCACGACAAAGAAGCCGTGATCGAGAGGACGGGGCCGCGCGGCCCGGGTGCCGCGAAGACTCTCCCGACGCTGCGGGCGGATGTTGCGAACCCGGCGCAGCACGGCGCGGCCGAAGTGACGACCCTGGCGGTCGCCTACGGTCTGGCCGGCTTCGGCTACATCGTTACCGCGACCTTCCTGCCGGTGATCGCACGCACCGCCGTCCCCGGCTCGCCGCTCATCGACCTCTTCTGGCCGATAGTCGGCGCCGGTGCGGTGGCCGGCGCTCTGCTGGCACTGCGGCTATCGGCGTCTGTCGATCGGCGCTGGCTGCTGGCCGGCGCGCTCGTGATCCAGGCGGTCGGCATCGTCCTGGGCGTTGTCCTGCCGACGGTGCTCGGCTTCGCCATCGGCAGCTTGCTGGTCGGCATCCCTTTCGCCGCGTTGAGCCTCTTCACCCTGCAGGAGGCGCGCCGAATCCGTCCATATGCCGCGGCGAGCACGATCGGCCTGGTGACGGTGCTCTACGCCATCGGCCAGGCGCTCGGTCCGCAGATGGTCGCCGTGGTCCTGCGGCGCAGTGGCGGCGATGCGCCGGAAGCATTCCAGCGATCACTGCTCATTGCTGCTCTGGCGCTGCTGATGGGCGCAACGCTGTCCGCGCTGTCGGCGCGATTCTGGCCGACGACGGCGCGCCGACAAGCGTGACTGCCACGAGGAGTTGCGAGCGCACATTCGAGGCGCCACGCCGCGCCTTGGCCCCGTTCGCGATGGCCAGGCAGTGGCTGGCCTGGCACCTTGCGTGCGTCCAGCCGCACAGCACGCCGTCGTTGCCCTGCGACGAGATGTCCAGCAGATCCCATGTTTCCACTGGGTGCAGTTGCACCTGCGTGGCCGTCGCCAACAGCATGCTCTTGGTGCGTGGCCTGATGACCTTCAAGAAAGCCGTCAGCTTGTTCGGCTC
>JALYSL010000006.1 GCA_030854825.1 Pseudomonadota bacterium | reverse complement strand
ATCGTGTTCGAGCGCGGCTCGAACACCGCGAGGATGCGCGCGCGGCCGACCTTGCGGCGCAGGCCGTTGACGGTGGTGCGGATCGCGGTCGGGTGGTGCGCGAAGTCGTCGTAGACCGCGATGCCGTTGACGGTGCCGCGCAGCTCGAGCCGGCGCTTCACGTTGGCGAAGCTGCCGAGCGCCTTGCCGGCCGCCTCGGGCGCGACGCCGGCATGCTCGGCCGCGCCGATCGCGGCGAGCGCGTTGAGCTGGTTGTGCTCGCCGAGCAGCGACCACTCGACACGCGCGATCTTCAGGCCGCCGCGCAGCACGTCGAAGGCGTGCGGCTCGCCGCGTGCGCGCAGCATGCCGGGCGCCTCCTTGCGGCCGCCGAAGCGCTGCACGTCGCTCCAGCAGCCCATCGCCAGGACGCGCTGGAGCGCGTCGTCGCGCGCGTTGACGACGATCCTTCCCTGGCCGGGGATGGTGCGCACGAGATGATGGAACTGGCGCTCGATGTCGGCGAGCGAATCGAAGATGTCGGCGTGGTCGAACTCGAGGTTGTTGAGGATCGCCGTGCGCGGCCGATAGTGGACGAACTTGCTGCGCTTGTCGAAGAACGCGGTGTCGTACTCGTCGGCCTCGATCACGAATGGCGCGGTCGTGCCGCCGAGGCGGGCCGAGACCTTGAAGTTCAGTGGCACGCCGCCGACCAGAAAGCCCGGCGCCAGGCCGGCGTGCTCGAGGATCCAGGCGAGCATCGACGTCGTTCCGGTCTTGCCGTGCGTGCCGGCGACGGCGAGCACGTGGCGTCCGGCGAGGACGTGATCGGCCAGCCACTGCGGGCCGCTTGAATAGGGCAGGCCGGCGTCGAGTACCGCTTCGATCAGCGGGTTGCCGCGCGTGATCGCATTGCCGACGACGAAGAGATCGGGCGCGAGCGCCAACTGATCGGCGCCGTAGCCCTCGATCAGCTCGATGCCGAGGCCGGCGAGCTGATCGCTCATCGGCGGGTAGACGTTGGCATCGCAGCCCGTTACGCGATGGCCGGCTTCGCGAGCGAGGACCGCTAGGCCGCCCATGAACGTGCCGCAGATGCCAAGGATGTGCAGATGCATCGGCTCATTCTAGGCAGCGACGGTGCGCGCGCGGTGACAATCCGGCGCGTTTCAAGGTGCCACGCTCGGGCCGTCGAGAGGGTGGAAAAAAGGCGAGGCCGATGGCTTCGCGATGGACGACGCTCCCCTGCGGCCTGCGTGCATCGCGCGTCGTTCTCTCGAAGCTCAAGGTGGTGGGACGCTTCCTGACGATCGTCCTTCGACAACATGATGGCCAGCGGCTCGATCTCTGGAAGTACCCGATCGACTGGGTACCGAACTAGAGGACGCCTTCTAAGCCTTCAGGCTCGCGGACGCGGCGTCGATGGTCGCGGCAATGTCGGCGGCGGTGTGGGCCGAGCTGACGAACCCGGCTTCGTAGAGGGCCGGCGCGAAATAGACGCCGCGGTCCAGCATGGCGTGGAAGAAGCGGTTGAAGCGCGCTGCGTCGGTGGCCATGACTTCACCGTACTTTCGCGGCAGTTCGCCGGCGAAGAAAAAGCCGAACATGCCGCCTTCGCAGTCGCCGACCATCGGCACGCCGGCGGCCTCCGAGGCCCCGATCAGTCCGGCGATGAGCGAGCGGGTCCGCTCGGCGAGCGCTTCGAAGAATCCGGGCTTCTCGATCTCGCGCAAGGTGGCGAGGCCGCAGGCCGTGGCCACCGGATTGCCGGACAACGTGCCGGCCTGATAGACCGGGCCGAGCGGCGCCAGCTGCTCCATCACCGCGCGCTTGCCGCCGAAGGCCGCCAGCGGCATGCCGCCGCCGATCACCTTGCCGAAGACGCTGAGGTCGGGAGCGAAACCGGGCAGCGAGCGCGCATAGAGCGCTTGCGCGCCGCCCAGGCCGACCCGAAAGCCGGTCATCACCTCGTCGAAGACGAGCAAGCTGCCGTGTTCCGTGCAGAGCTCGCGCAGCCGCTGCATGAACGGTACGCTGGCGCGCACGAAATTCATGTTGCCGGCGATCGGCTCGATCATGACGCAGGCGATCGTCGGCCCGTGTCGGGCGAAGGCCTCGTCGAGCTGGGCGACGTTGTTGTATTCGAGGACCAGCGTGTGCTGGACGACGGCCTCGGGCACGCCGGCGCTGGTCGGATGGCCGAACGTCGCCAGGCCCGAGCCGGCCTTCACCAGCAACGCATCGGCGTGGCCGTGATAGCAGCCTTCGAACTTGACGATGACGTTGCGTCCGGTGGCGCCGCGCGCCAGCCGCAGCGCGCTCATCGCCGCTTCGGTGCCCGAGCTGACGAGACGCACCTGCTCCATGCTCGGCACGTGGCGCAGGATCGCCTCGGCGAGCTCGATTTCGCGCTCGGTCGGCGCACCGAACGAGAGGCCTTCGTCGACGGCGCGATGCACCGCTTTCTCGACCGCCGGATGACGATGGCCGAGGATCATCG
>JALYSL010000523.1 GCA_030854825.1 Pseudomonadota bacterium | reverse complement strand
CACCAGCACGACGCTCGGCATCTCGCCGGTGCTCTACCAGAACACGACCTTCAAGATCAGCGATCTGGTGGGCGTCGCCATGATCGGCGACGTCACCTTGCTGCTGGTGACGCGGCCGGATTTTCCTGCCACGGACGCGACGTCGCTGGTGGCCGCGTTGCGGGCCAAGCCCGGCGCCTACAGCTTCGCGTCGCCGGGCAGCGGCACGGCGCATCAGCTGCTGATCGAGATGCTGAAGGCTTCCGAAAAACTGGACGCGGTGCATGTGCCGTATCAGGGCAGCGGCCAGGCCCTCACCGACATGATGAGCGGTCGGATCGACTTCATGCTCATCGATGCCTCGATCGGCATGCCGCAGGTGCGCGCAGGCAAGATCAAGTTGCTTGCGGTAACGGGGTCGAAGCGCTCGACGATCGCGCCGGACACGCCGACGCTCGGTGAAACCTACCCGACGCTCGACCTGCAGGTCTGGCAATCTATCGCGGCGCCGGCAGCAACGCCTCTGCCGATCGTCACGCGGCTGAATGCCGAGATCAACCGCGAGCTGGCGACCGCCGAGTTTCGCGAACAGCTCGCGAAGGTCGGCGTCGAAGCACGGCCGATGGGCGTCGCCGAGTTCAACGACATGGTGCGCAAGGACGCGCCGCGGTGGGCCGAGCTCGTGAAGCTTTCCGGAGCCAAGGCCAGCGGCTGAGGCCGCCGGAGGTGGGCCGCCAGCGCCGGCGCTTCAGAGGCGGCCGCCGACCGCCGCGAGGGTGCGAAGTTCGTCGGCCTCGAGCCGCGGCCCGTCCAGCGTGCAGCGGGCATCCTGGGTTTCATCGGTGCGAAAGCGGGCCATCAGCGGCTTCAGCGCTGGCTTGACATGGGCGTCGCTGTAGCCGTTGAAGAGATGCCCGAAAAGTCCGCGGTCGAGGTCGCTCGTGTTCATGAACCAGTCGGCGATCGGGAAGGTGAGGTTCATGTTGAAGTGCATCATGATCCCCATGTTGTGATGGGCCGTGTGGTGACGGCGAATCGTGTTGATGAACGGCACGTGGCGCACCAAGGCGTTGTCGTGGACGTGGCAGCAGTAGTGGAACGTTTCGTAGGTCATGTAGTAGCCGACCATCGTCATGAAGACGATGTAGCCGGCGTTGGCGTCGATCAGCGCGCCCGTCGCCGAGCCGATGACGACGCCGCCGACACCCAGCACCATCAGCACACGCCACGGAAAAAAGACGATCCGGAATTCGCGCGCGGTGTCGTGCGTCACGTCGTTGTCGGTGAAGTACTGGTGGTGCTGGCGGGTATGCCGGTCGTAGATGGCGCGCAGCGCGAAGACGTCGATCTTCCTGTGCATCACGAAGCTGTGCATTGCCCACTCGACGAAATTTCCCCCGAGGAACGCCGGAATCACGAACAGCCATTCCCAGGAGGCACCGTGCAGCTGCGTGGCGCAGTACCAGATCGCAGCGACGCCCGCCGCGTACATCACGCCGATGTGCACCAGCCCGTTGTACGTCGGGCTGATGTCGGATTTGTACTGCTCGCGAAACTTGCGTTGGCGCTCGGTCATCATGATGAAAATGCCGCGTGCGCGGCTCCCTGTGCAGCTCGTCGACAAGCTGATATATTAGTCGTCGATTAGGGATTTTGTCAACGCCGGAGTCCGTCGATGCAAGCAAAGCAGAGCCCGCCGCAGGCTGCCGCCACGGCCGAGCCGCCCGGCCGCAAGAAACGCACGATCGGCGAGATTCGCGAGTCGAAGAAGAGCGGCGAGAAGATGGTCTACACCTCGGTGCCAGACTACACCTCGGCGCGCTGGGCCGAGATGGCCGGCGTTGACGTGGCCGTCGTCGGCGACAGCCTGGCGATGGTCGCGCACGGCCACCCGAATACCATCCCCGCGACCATGGACATGATGGTCATGCACGCCGCCGCCGTGCGCCGCGGTGCCCCGAACACCTTCGTGCTCGGTTGCATGCCGTACCAGAGCTATCACTCCGTCGAACGAGCCCTCCTGAACGCGACCCGATTCATGCAGGAAGCCGGTTGCGACGCGGTCAAGCCTCAGGGCGGCAAGTCGCAGGCGCACATCCTGAAGGCGATGGTCGATGCCGGCATTCCGACGGCGTCGCACATCGGCCTGACGCCGCACACGATCGCCATCTTCGGCGGCTTTCGGATCCAGGGCCGCACCGCCGCAGCGGCGATGAAGATCCTCGAGGACGCGTTCGCCATCCAGGATGCCGGCTGCTTCATGCTCGAGTTCGAGGCGGTGCCGGCGGCGATCGCCAAGGTCATCTCCGAACAGCTCGAGATCCCGACGATCGGCATCGGCGCCGGCGTCGGTACCGATGGACAGATCCTGCTCTGCTACGACCTGCTCGGCGTGTTCACCGACTTCAAGCCGAAGTTCACGAAGCGCTACGCCAACCTCACCGAAGTGGCCGTCGCCGGGCTCGCCAAGTACGTCGAGGAAGTGAAGGCCGGCGCCTTCCCGGACGACGATCACAGCTACGCCGTCGACCCCAAGGAATACGAGGCCTTCCTGGGCCTCGTCGAAAAGCGCAAGCACGTATGACAAAGGCCGTGGCAGCGACGAAGCGGCCGGCGCGGCGGCGGCCCGCTCCGCGTCCCTCTCGTCACGACTCAGGGGCAGCGGCCGGCGCCAACGTGCTGCGCGAGAGCGAGCCCAGCCTGACCGACCAGGCTTACACGATGCTCGAGGAAATGATCGTCACCCTCAAGCTGCAGCCCGGAGCAGCGGTGTCGGAGGCCAGCCTGAGCCAGGCGCTCGGCATCGGCCGCACGCCGATTCGCGAAGCCCTGCAGCGGCTGGCGCGCGAGCGCCTGGTGACGATCCTGCCTCGGCGCGGCATCATCGTCTCCGAAATCAACGTCAAGAGCCAGCTGCGCCTGCTCGAAGTCCGCCGTGAGGTCGAACGCCTGGTCGTGCGCAGTGCGGCGCGGCGCGCCACGCCGGCCGAGCGAAGCCGGTTCGCCGAGATCGCCAGGACCTTCGAGCAATCGGCGAAGAGCAACGACGAGACCAGCTTCATCCGCATCGACCGCGAGTTCAACGAGCTCTGCACGCACAGCGCTCGCAACGAGTTCGGCACGGGTGCCATGACGTTGATGCACTCGCTCTCGCGGCGCTTCTGGTTCATCCACTACCAGGAGGCGGCCGACATGCCGGCCACCGCCAAGCTGCATGCCGACATCGCCCGCGCCGTTTCCAAGGGCGACGAGGCGACGGCGGCGAAGTCGCTGGACCGGCTGATCGACGAGATCGAGCAGTTCACCCGCGCCACCGTCATCGGCAACAGCTGAGCGGCCGACGCACTCCGAGGAACACCCGCCATGACACCGGAACAGATCCTGGCCATTCGGCCGCGTGTATTGACGCAGCGCCAGCGCGAAGGCTATTTCGTAGACGGCTTCATCCTGCTCGAGAAGATCATTCCCGATGACTGGCTCGAACGGTTGCGCAACGCCACCGAGCGCCTCGTCGAGGCGAGCCGCTCCGTCGCGAAATCGGACGCGGTCTTCGATCTCGAACCCGACCACACTGCCGCGAGCCCGCGCCTGCGCCGCGTGTCTAGCCCGGTCGACCGCGATCGGGTGTTCTGGGACTACGTCGCGAACTCGCAGATCGGAGACATCGTCGCCGATCTGGTCGGCCCTGCAGTCAAGTACCACCAGTCGAAGCTGAATTTCAAATGGGCCCAGGGCGGTGCCGAGGTGAAGTGGCACTACGACATTCCGTTCTGGCCGCACACCAACTATTCGCCGCTCACCGTCGGCACCTACCTCCACGACTGCGACATGGCACAGGGGCCGGTCGGCTTCCTGCCGGGGAGCCATCGCTGGAAGATGCCGAGCCAGTACGACGAGAGCGGCCGCTGGACCGGTTGTCTTTCCGACCACGACGTTGCGGCGATCGACGTCGGCAAGGCGAAGTACATGGTCGGATCGGCCGGCTCCCTCACCTTGCACAATTGCCGCACGTTGCACGGCTCGCCGGCGAACACATCCGACAAGGGCCGGCCGCTCCTGCTTTACGTTCTCACCTCGGGCGACGCCTTTCCCTACACCGCCAATCCGATTCCCTCACCGACCTATGACGGCGCCATGATCCGCGGTGAGCGCCCGCGCTCGGCGCACATCGACCCGACGCCGTGCGAGGTGCCGCCCGACTGGTCGCACGGCTACACCTCTATCTTTGCGCTGCAACAGGGAGAGACCTCGATCGCGACCGAAGCGGTGATGTAAGTCGCCGGGGACACCGAAGAGCATGCGTGGCGATGGTGCAAATGCCAAGGCCATCGGGTTGCTCCGGATACGTCGGCAGCTGATATGCAAGAAAAATACCAGAGACATATTAAGGCGGAAAACATCATGAACATCCTGGCTCAAAGCTCGAAGGTTCTCGTCGCCGGGCTCGCGCTCACGGCGTTCGCTGTCTCGGCACAGGCGCAGGGCATCGTCAAGATCGGCGATCTCGAAGCGCAGACGGGCTCGCTCAATACCTATGGCTGGATGTCGTCGCAAGGCGTGCGCATGGCCGTCGATGAGATCAACAAGGCCGGCGGCTTCCAGGTCGCGGGCAAGACCTACAAGCTCGAGCTGTCGAGCCCCGACACGCAGGGCAATCCGCAGCAGGCGCTGATCCAGCTCAAGAAGATGCTCGAGGAAGACAAGATCCGGTTCGTGTTCGGCCCGTTCCTCACCAACATCTTCAAGGGCATCGAGGGTTACGCCAAACCGCAGGACGGCCACTTCCTGTTGATGGGCGGCGCCACCCAGATCCACTACGAGCTGGCCAAGCCGGGCAACGACTATCTGGTGCGCACCTGGAACTGGGACGCCGGCCCGAGCGGCTTCGGTACCCTGATGGTCGAGTATCTGAAGAAGAGGAACGTCAAGAAGGTGGCGATGCTGATGCAGAACGATGCCTTCGGCCACGTCGCCGCCGACATCTATCGCGAGGCCTTCAAGGCGGCTGGCATCGAATTCACCGAGAACTGGTTCGAGCCCGGCACCAAGGACTATTCGGCGGTGCTCTCGAAGATCGGCGCCGACAAGCCCGACTATCTGTTCCCCGGCTACACCGACGCCGTGCTCTACGACATCGTGCAGCAAGCGACGCAGCTCGGCCTGACGAAGTTCTGGCTGGTGCGCGGCTCGCTCGGCCCGGCGCTGAAGAACAAGGACTACATCGACGACTACGTCGCCTACATCCCGAAGTATTTCGAGCAAGCGCAGAACACCGAGCCGAAGGTGAAGAAGTTCGTCGAGGCTTACAAGGCGTTCTACAAGAAGGACTTCCCGTATGACCAGGCGCCGCTCTGCTCGTCGTCGTGCTACGACCACGTCTTCATGCTCGTCGAGGCGATGAAGCGGGCCGGCACGGTCGACGACGTCGCCAGGGTGAAGGCCGCGCTCCTGTCGTTCACGTACGAAGGCCTGTGGAACATCCGCTACGACAAGACCGGTGAAGAGGTGATCAACTTCGACATCGTCGACGTGCAAAAGGGCGGCAAGATCACCGTCAACCACCAGCAGCCGAAGTAAAACGCCGGACGCCTTCCCCGCATGCTGCAGCTCGTCGTCGGCCAGCTGCTCAACGGCGTCATTGTCGGAACGCTCTACGCCATCATCGCCCTCGGCGTCACGCTGACCTTCGGCATCACCGGCATCGTCAATTTCGCGCTCGGCGCGTTCATGATGCTGGGTGCCTACGTCACGTGGTACCTGACGGACGTGGTCGGCATTGCATACCCGCTCGCGGTGCCACTGGCGGTGGCATGCATCGCCCTGCTCGGCCTGCTCGTCGATCAGCTGCTCTTCCGCTTCACGCGCCACAACCTGATCAACGGTTTGATCGTCTCGATCGGCCTGATCTCGGTGATCGTCGCCGGCGTGCTGATGGTCTGGACGACGACGCCGCAGAACATGCACTACGTTTTGCCTGGCGTCTTTCGCATCGGCGGCGTCATCGTGCCGAAGATGAAGGCCGTCGTTTTCCTGGTCCTGCTCGGCGTCATTCTCGCGACCTATGCGGCATTGACGCGCACCTGGGCCGGCCGCGCCGCCTACGCCTACGCGCAGAACCCTGAGGCGGCGGCGCTGATGGGCGTGCGTACCCAGGTTCTGCAAGCGGGCGTCGCCGCCTATTCGGCGGCGCTGGCCGGACTGGGCGGCGCGCTCTACGCCAGCCTCTACTCGATCACTCCGGAGATCGGCAGCGGCTACATCCTGAAGGGCGTCGAAGCGGCAATCCTCGCCGGCATCGGCAGCGTCATGGGGTCGTTCGCCGGCGGCATCATCATCGGTGTGGCCGAGGGCGTCGGCTCGATCTTCCTGCCGTCGGCCTACAACGACGCGTACGGTCTGGTCCTTCTCGTGCTGATCCTGCTGTTCAAGCCGGCCGGCCTGTTCGGCGCGAAGCGATGAAGGCGCTGCCGCTCTGGATCCTGCTGCTGTTCGTGCCGGCCGTCATCGGCAACAACGTCATCCTGACGGTCCTGGTCTTCACCTTCATCCTCGGCATCCTCGCCGTCAGTTTCAACCTCATCTTCGGCTTCACCGGCCAGCTTTCCCTGTTCCACGCGGCGGCGTTCGGGCTCTCGGCCTATGCCACCTACCTGTCGATGTCGAGCTGGGGCATTTCGTTCTGGCTCGGCACGCTGGTCGGGGTGGTCGTCGTCTCGCTGATTTCGATCGTCATCGGCGCGATCTGCTTTCGCTTCAAGCTGCGCGAGCTGTATTTCGCGATCGTCACGCTCGCGTTCTCGGAACTGGCGCGGCTCGTGATCCTGAACTGGACGAGTTTCACCAACGGCTCGCTCGGCATCAACTTCACGCTGAAGCCCTCGCTGTGGCTGCCGGGCAAGGGAATCGTGGCGGTGACGGGCACGACGATGTGGTACTACCTGAGCCTCGTTGCCCTGGCGCTCGCGGTGCTCGCCTATTCGCGGCTGATCCATTCGTGGATGGGCCGCTGCTTCGCCGCCATCCGCCTCAACGACGAGCTGGCCGACACCCTCGGCATCAACGTCTTTCGCTACAAGCTGCTCTGCTTCGTTGCCGGCAACGCCGGCGCCGCCGTGGCCGGCAGCCTTTACGCGTTCTACATCGGCTACATCGACCCGAACTATTTCTCGGTCGACCAGTCGCTCGCCATCATCGCCATGGCGCTGCTCGGCGGCCGCGAGTTCGTCGCCGCGCCGATCGTCGGCGCGCTGGTGCTGACGGCGCTGCCGCACGTCATCGATGTCAACGCCGACGCGCGCATCCTGATCTACGGCCTGATCCTCATCTTCACCATCCTGCTGATGCCGCGCGGCATCGTCGGCCTTCTGCTGAGGCGGCGCCGTGCTGCTTGAGGTGCGCCACCTGACGAAGCGCTTCGGCGGCCTCACCGCCGTGTCCGACATGTCGTTCACTCTGGCCGAGGGCGACATCGTCGGCATCTTCGGGCCGAACGGTTCGGGCAAGACGACCCTGCTCAACCTGATCTCCGGCGTGTATTTGCCGAGCGACGGCGATCTGCTCTGGAACGGGAAGAGCATCAACGGCAGCAAGCCGCACGAGATCGCCGCGGCGGGCATCGTCAAGACGTTCCAGAACCCGCAGCTTTTCGACGCCCTTTCGGTGTTCGACAACGTCGCCATCGCCGGGCACTTGCGCCTGAAGCGCCGCTCCGGCTGGCGCCGTGCGGCGACGCTTCTGCCGTGGCGGCGCGGCGGCGAAAGCGAGCTCGCCGAGCGTATCGACCAGGTCATTCGGCTCTGCCGGCTGGACGCCTCTCGCAATCTGCCTGCTGCCAGCCTGTCGTACGGCGGCGAGAAGATGCTGGGCGTGGCGATGGCGCTGATGTGCGACCCGAAGCTGCTCCTCCTCGACGAGCCCGGCAGCGGCCTCGGCCAGGACGAGATCGCCAACCTCGACGAGGTTCTGCGGGACCTGCGCGAGCACGGCACGACGCTCTGCGTCATCGATCATCGCGTCGGCTTTCTCGGCAAGCTCGCCGATCGCGCCATCGTCATCCACCACGGCGCCAAGATTGCCGAAGGCACGCCCCAGGAGGTGCTGCGCGATCCGGCCGTGATCGAGGCGTATCTGGGGCGAGGGCCTGCCAACGCTACGCGAGGGCTCGGGTGACTGAGCAACTGGGCGCCCGCAAGGCCGTGCTCGAGCTGACGAACGTCGACGTGCACTACGCGAAGAACCACGTCTTGAAAGCCGTGTCCTTGACGGTTCGGGAAGGCGAGGTGGTCGCGCTCGTCGGCGCCAATGCCGCCGGCAAGACGACCACCCTTCGCGCCATCCTCGGGCTGAAGTCGCCGAGCGCCGGCAGCATCGTCTTTCGCGGCGCCAGCCTCGCGGGCGCCGCGACCGACGAGCGCGTCAAGCGCGGCCTGGTGCTGGTGCCCGAAGGCCGGCAGATCTTTCCCCGATTCACGGTCGTCGAGAATCTGCTCATGGGCGCCTATCACCGGCGCGATCGCAATCAGCTCGACGACGATTTTGCCAGGCTCTTCGCGATGTTCCCGCGCCTGGCCGAACGCCGGACGCAGAAGGCCGGCTCGATGTCGGGCGGCGAACAGCAGATGCTGGCGATCGCGCGCGGCCTCATCGCCAAGCCGCAGTGCCTGCTGCTCGACGAGCCGACGCTCGGCCTGGCACCGATCATCGTCGACGAGATCGGCCGGATCATCCGCCAGCTCGCCGCCCAGGGCATGACGATTCTTCTGGCCGAGCAGAATGCGGCCATGGCGCTCGCCATTGCGGACCGCGCCTATGTCCTCGAGACCGGCCGGGGTTCGCTCGAAGGCACGGGCAGCGCACTGGCCAACGACGAGGCCGTGCGACGCAACTATCTCGGTGGCTGAGCAGCGGAGAGCGCATGCCGAACATCCTTACCCCAGGTCAGATCGACGACTACCACCGCGAAGGCTGCGTCTTCCCGATCCGCGTCATGCCCGAAGCCGATGCGTTGCAGATTCGGCGTCGCCTCGAGGCCTTCGAGGCCGAGGCCGGCGGGCCGCTCGGCGGGCATCTGCGGCACAAGACACACCTGCTCTTCAGCTGGCTCGGCGACCTCGTGCGCGAGCATCGCATCGTCGATGCCGTGGCCGATCTTTACGGCGACGACCTGCTCTGCTGGACGACGAACTTCTTCATCAAGGAAGCACAGAACCCGGCCTTCGTGTCGTGGCACCAGGACTCGACCTACTGGGGCCTGAGCCGGCCCGACGTGGTGACGGCATGGGTCGCCCTCACGCCGAGCAACGAAAGCAACGGTGCGATGTCGTTCATCCCGGGCACGCACACTGTCGACCAGATTCCGCACCGCGACACCTTCTCGAAGAACAATCTGCTGACCCGAGGCCAGGAAGTCGCCGTCGACGTCGACGTGGCGAAAGCGCGAGTCATCGACCTGCAGCCCGGCGAGATGTCCTTGCATCACGTGCGCCTCGTGCACGGCTCGCCGCCCAATCTGTCGAACGACCGGCGCATCGGCTTTGCCATCCGCTACATCCCCACCGACGTGCACCAGGTCGAAGGCAGCGACAGCGCGACGCTGGTTCGCGGCATCGACCGTCATCACCATTTCGAAGCCGAACCACGGCCGCTCGCCGACATGGCTCCGGAATTCGTCGCACTGCACGAACGCGCCACCGAGCGCAGCGCGAAGATCCTCTATCGCGGCACGGGCGTGAAAAGCTACAACGATCCTGAGCGTGGCCCGGCGAGCAACGAGGGACTCGGATGAGCGAGGCGGCGACCCGTTCATTCGCGCCCGGGGTCCGGAAGCGGCAACGCTGGCCGACCGGGTTCGGCGTCGTTCCCGAGTGAATCACCGAGTGGGTTCCTGATGCGCACGCTACTGACGAACGCGACGCTCATTGACTGCGTCGAGCCGGAGCCGCGCCCGGTGACGAGCGTCCTCATCGAAGACGGCCGCATCAAGGACATTCGTCCGACGTCGGCGCCTATCGAAGGCGACGCCGAAGTGATCGATCTGCGCGGCGACTATCTGATGCCGGGTCTATGGGACGTGCATGTCCATCCGGACTACCTGTCGTTGGCCGAGGTGCCGCTCGCCGACCAGGTCACCTTGTTCGGCAATCGCCTGATGAGCGCGCTGACCGAGTCGGGCATCACCGGGCTGCGCTGTGCCGGCAGTCACCACTACATGGACGTGGCGTGGAAGCGCGCCTTCGACACGGGCCTCTTCGTCGGGCCGCGCCTGTTCGCAGCCGGGCACTTCCTGACCACCACCGGCGGCCACTTTCTGACTTCGGGACACGCACTCGAATGCGACGGGCCCTATGGCTTCGTCAAGGCGATCCGCGAGCAGATCAAGAACGGCGTCGACCACATCAAGCTCAACCTCTCGGGCGGCATCATGGGACCGACCTGGGACCGGCACCAGAACTCGTTTTTGCTCGGCGACGAGCTGAAAGCGGCGTTCGACATCTGCCGTCTGCGCGAATTCAAGGTCATGGCGCATGCGACGAACCCCGAGGCCGTGAAGCAGGCGATCCGGCTCGGCGCGCACAGCGTCGAGCACGGCTACGTCCTCGACGACGAGTGCATCGATCTCTTTCTCGAGCACGACACCTGGTACGTGCCGACCCTTTCGATCAGTCATCTCACGCCCGGCCAGGCGCGCAACGACTGGGAGCAGCGCTGGGTCAAGCAGCGCAACCTGGCGCATGCCTTGTGCTGCCGCGCCGACGCCGCTTCGGGCACCCATGCCGAGTGGTTTCGCAAGGCCCTCGCCGCGGGCGTGAAGATGGCTCTCGGATCGGACATCCGGCCGCTCCAGGATGCAGCGCTGCTCGAGCTCGGCCTGTGGGTGCGCGACGGTGCGACGCCCTGGCAGGCGCTGCAGGCAGCCACCATGCATGGCGCCGCGGTGTGCGGCGTCGGCGACGATTTCGGAACTGTCGAAGTCGGCAAGTGCGCAGACCTCATCGCCGTGGCCGGCGACCCGCTCGCCGACATCCACAACGTGCGGCGCCTGCGCCTGGTGATGAAGGACGGGCGCGTCGTCTCCGACAAGCGCGGCGCGGCCGCCTGAAATCGTCTCGCCTGCGATCATCTCTCGCGTCCATGGTCGACCGACATACTTCGCTTCAGGTCGCGGTCATCGGCGCCGGCATCGTCGGCAGCTGCATCGCCCTGGCGTTGCAAAAGCGGGGTGCCGAAGTGACGCTGATCGATCGCGATGAGCCCGGCCAAGGTTGCAGCTACGGCAACTCGGGCGCCATCAGCACCGGGTCGGTCGCGCCGCTGGCAATGCCCGGCATTCTTTCGTCGCTTCCGGGCATGTTGCTCGATGACAAGGGGCCGCTCTATCTTCCCTGGTCCTACCTGCCGCGCGCCTTGCCCTGGCTGCTGCGCTTCGTCGCATCGGCGACGCCGGCATCGGTGGCCCGCAGCTCCGAGCAGCTGGCAAAGCTGCATGCCGGCGCGATCGAGCGACACGAGGCGCTGTGCCGCGAGGTCGGCGTTGCCGATTTGTTCATGCGTCGGGGTCATCTGCATCTCTATCCGGACGAAACCGCGCTGGCCAAGGACGCGGCCGTCTGGCAGCTGCGCGAGCAGCACGGCTTTCGATTCGACAGGCTCGACCGAGCCGGCATCCTGGCGCTCGAGCCACGGGTTGCGCGCCGTTATCAATTCGGCGTCTTCATGGCCGACCAGGCGACCATCCTGAATCCGTACCGATACGTGCAAGCGATCGTCGCTGCGTTCGCCAGCCGCGGCGGACGGGTGCAGCGGGCCGACATCGGTTCGCTGTCGCCGGCGGCCGACGGCCGCTGGCGTGTAGCGAGCGCCAGTGCCGCGATCAGCGACAGCAACTTTGCCCACGCCGTGGTCGCGGCCGGCGCCTGGTCTCGTCGCCTGCTCGACCCTCTTGGAATTCGACTGGCGCTGGAAAGCCAGCGTGGCTATCACGTCCAGTTCGAAGGCGCGCGCGACGTCGTCTCGCGAACCGTCGTCCTGACCGACCGCAAGGTGTTCGTGACACCGATGGAAGAGGGTCTTCGCGTCGGCGGCACCGTCGAGATTGGCGGCCTCGCCCGTCCACCCGACAAGCGTCGCGCCGACCTCCTGCAACGAATCGCGAGCGAAACGTTCGAAGGGCTCGAAGGCTTGGCCGCGAGCCAATGGATGGGCCATCGACCCTGCATGCCCGACTCCCTGCCGGTCGTCGGCGCCGCGCCGGGCCGGCGTGGGCTGTGGTTGGCCGTGGGGCATGGCCACCTCGGCCTCACCGATTCCGTCAATACCGCCGAGCGCATCGCCGAAGCGATGTTCTGAGCGGCCCGAATTCATGAAACCGGACCGATTCATGC
>JALYSL010000482.1 GCA_030854825.1 Pseudomonadota bacterium | reverse complement strand
CGCGATGGTCGGCGACGGGTCGCTGTTCACCGGGCAGGATGCGGTCGAAGCCGCGTGGGCCGTCGTCGATCACGTGCTCGTCGACCACCCCCCGAGCCTGCCCTATGCGCCGGGCACCTGGGGGCCGGCCGCCGCCGATGCGCTGACTGCCGGCGATGGCGGATGGCACAACCCCATGCCGGAGCCGGCGCCCTCGCCCTGCCCCTGATGAACGGCGACCCGCCATGACAGCCGACGTCGTCTTCCTGCTCGACGTCGACAACACGTTGCTCGACAACGACCACATCATTGCCGACATGCGGGTGCACCTCGCCGACGAGTTTGGCGCCGCGAGCTCGGACCGCTTCTGGGCGATCTTCGAGCAGCTGCGCCACGAGCTCGGCTATGCCGACTACCTCGGCGCGCTGCAGCGCTACCGCGTCGACGTGGAAAAGACCGACGGCGGCGGGCAGCGCCTGCTCTCGATGTCGAGCTTCCTGATCGACTACCCGTTCGCCGATCGCCTCTACCCGCACGCGCTCGAAGTCATCGCCATGCTCGACAAGCTCGGCCCCACGGTGATTCTCTCGGATGGCGACGTCGTCTTCCAGCCGCGCAAGGTGCAGCGCTCAGGCTTGTGGAAGGCCGTGCAGGGCCGCGTACTCATCTACATTCACAAGGAAAAGATGCTCGACGCGATTGCTGATCGCTACCCGGCCAGACGCTACGTGATGGTCGACGACAAGCAGCGCGTCCTGGCAGCGATGAAAGAGGCCTGGGGCGAGCGCCTCGTCACCGTCTTTCCGAATCAGGGCCACTACGCGCACGATCCCGCGAACGTCGCCCGCTATCCCGCCGCCGACGTCAGCGTCGAACGCATCGGCGATCTGCTCGGGCTCGATCTCGCGCCCTGGCTCGCCGCCACATCACAGGTGAAATCATGAAGAACTCCAACACGCAAGCGCTGCACGATCTCGGGCAGAGCCTCTGGATCGACAACATCACGCGCGAGATGCTCGGCGACGGCACGCTCGCGCGCTACATCGCCGATCTCTCCGTCACCGGGCTGACCTCGAACCCGACGATCTTCGAGCACGCGATCGGCACGGGCAACTTCTACGACGAGCAGATCGGCACGCTGGCTGGCCAGGGCAAGAGGGGCGAAGACCTGTTCTTCGGCCTCGCCCTGCAGGACCTGACGCGCGCCGCCGACCTGTTCCGGCCGATCCACGACGCCACCGGCGGCGTCGACGGCTGGGTCTCGCTCGAAGTCTCGCCGTTGATCGTCGACGACACGAAGAAGACGATCGAGGCGGCGAAAAAACTGCACGACGCGGCCGCCAGGCCGAACCTCTACATCAAGATCCCCGGCACGGCGGCCGGCGCCGAAGCGATCGAAGCGTCGATCCTCGCCGGCGTACCGATCAACGTGACGCTGCTCTTCTCGCGCGAGCAGTACCTTGCCGTGGCCGAGGCCTACATGCGCGGCATCGAGCGGCGCATCGCCGCCGGGCTGAGCCCGGTCGTCGAATCGGTGGCGTCGCTGTTCGTGAGCCGCTGGGACGTCGCGGTGAAGGACCAGGTCGGGCCTGAATATCGCAACCGGCTCGGCATCGCCATCGCCCAGCGCACCTACAAGGCCTACCGCGAGCTGCTGGCATCGCCGCGCTGGAAAAAGCTCGCGGCGGCGGGCGCGCATCCGCAACGCATGCTCTGGGCCAGCACCGGCACCAAGGATCCGGCGGCGCCCGATACGCTCTACGTCGCTGCGCTGGCCGCGCCCGACACCGTCGACACCATCCCCGACAAGACCCTGCAGGCGTTCGCCGATCACGGCAAGCTCGCCGGCGTGATGGCGCTCGACGGCGGCGACGCCGAAGCGGTGATCGCGGAATTCCGCGGGCTCGGCGTCGATGACGCTGCGCTCGCCGCCCGCCTGCAGGACGAAGGCGCCGACGCGTTCTCGAAATCGTGGGCCAGCCTGCTCTCCGGCATTCGCGACAAGAGCGCGCAGCTCGCCGCGGCGACGAACAAATGAGCGCTGCCTGGCAAGCGCTCGTTGCCCACCACGGGAAGGTCGGCGGGGCGCATCTGCGCGAGCTGTTCGCGAG
>JALYSL010000476.1 GCA_030854825.1 Pseudomonadota bacterium | reverse complement strand
CGACGGCACCGTTCGGCGGCACCGGCGTGCCGAGTGGCATGCTGCCGTTCGTCTGCGACGTGCCTGAATCGACGCCGTTCGGGATCTGCGACGTCTGCGAAGGAATCGGCGGCAGGCGCGGTGGCTGCTTGGTGTCGGCCGATTGCGCGTGGACCGCGGCGGACGCCAGCACGAGAAAGGAAGCGCCGAGCAGCGCGCGGCGAAGAGCGAACCCAGTCTTCACGTCAGTCTCCTCGATGTTCGACTCAGTGTATGGCGCACGCGGCGTCGCCCTGTCGGACGGGGCCACGTCGACGCCGCAGCGAATGCGCCGCGCTCTGCTCCCGGTGCACGTCGTCAGGAGGCTTTCCTGGCGACCTTCTTGGCCGGTGCCTTCTTGGCAGCGCGCGGCGGCCGCGGCTCGAACGCGAACACCACCTTGCCCTCCTTCGCGTCCCAGGCCAGGCGCGCCTTGAACTTGCGACGGGTCTTGTTCGAGACGAAGCCTTCCAGCAGGTCGGTGGCGCCGGTCGCCAGCAGCTTGGTCATCTGCTCGCGCGCCACCGGCTGCTGCAGGATGACCTTGCCGCTCTTGAAGTCGCAGGTGACGTTGACACCCACGCTGTGCTCGCAGACGTAGTTGGCGCCGAACTCGTAGACCTTGCCCTGCGTCTTCGGGCAGATGCCGAGCGATTCTTGCTCGCCGAAATCGACCGGTGCGCCCGACTCGCCTTCGCGCTTGGCATCTTCGCCGAAATCGAACTCTAGCTTCCAGTTGTTGAGCTCGTCGTCGTGCACCAGCTTCAGCTCGGCGGTGAACGGCCAGCCGGCCTTCGAGCGGAAGCCCTCGAGCGGGCCGATGTGCATGTCGCGCAGGAAAGCCTCGACCTCCGCCAGCTCGAAGGCGCGGCCACCCGGAATCTTGCTGATCGAAAAGCCGCAGGGCTCGGTCTTGCCCGGGATGCCGGTGCAGGCATAGCGACGGTAGTTCTCCTTGATCACGCCGCCGCAGTTCGGGCACGGCGTGGCGAGCGTCGCGTAGTCGCCTGGAATGGTGTCGCGGTCGTACTCCTTGGCTTTTCGAACGATCCGCTCGGCCATCTCGGCGATCTGCTTCATGAAGGTCTCGCGCTCGAGGTGGCCCTTCTCCATCTCTGCGAGCTGGTACTCCCAGTTGCCGGTGAGCTCCGGCTTGGTCAGATCCTCGACGCCGAGGCCGCGCAGCAGCGTCATCAGCTGGAACGCCTTCGCACCGGGCACGAGCTCGCGGCCCTCGCGGTGGATGTACTTCTCGTAGATGAGGCCTTCGATGATCGCCGCGCGCGTCGCCGGCGTACCGAGGCCTTTTTCCTGCATCGCCTCGCGCATGTCGTCGTCGTCGATCAGCTTGCCGGCGCCTTCCATCGCCGAGAGCAGCGTCGCTTCGGTGTAGCGCGCCGGCGGCCGCGTCTTCAGCGCCTTGACGTCGACGCTCTCGGTGCGCGCTAGTTCGCCCTCGGCCACGGCGACGAGATTGGCGTCGTCCTCCTGCGCCTCGCGTCCGTATACGGCGAGCCAGCCGGGCTTGACCATGACCTTGCCGTTGGTCTGGAACTTGTACTCCTTGCCCTTGTCGGCGACCGTCGAGATCCGCGTCGTCACCATGAACTCGGCCGAGGGAAAGAAGACGGCGAGGAACCGCTTGGCCACCATGTCGTAGAGCTTGGCCTCGATCTCCGAGAGGCTCTTCGGTGGCAGAAGCGTCGGGATGATGGCGAAGTGATCCGAGACCTTGGCGTTGTCGAAGATCTTCTTGATCGGCTTGACATAGCCTTCCTTGATCGCCGTCTTCGCGTGCACCGCCAGCGGCCGCAAGGGGCCGGGCAGGTCTTCCTTGGAGATCATCCCGATGGTGTCCTTGGCGACGGCGACGTAGTCCTCCGGCAGATGCCGGCTGTCGGTCCGCGGGTAGGTGAGCACCTTGTGCTTCTCGTATAGCGCCTGCGCGATCGACAGCGTGGTTCGCGCCGAGAAGCCAAAGCGCGAGTTGGCCTCGCGCTGCAGGCTGGTGAGGTCGTAGAGCTGCGGCGGGGCCTGGCTGCTCGGCTTGGCCTCCTCGCTCACCGAGGCCGGCTGGCCTTGCACCGCCGTGGCGATCTTCAGCGCGTCGGCCTCGTTCCAGAGCCGGTCGGAACGCAGCTCGGCGTCGTCGGCATTCTTCTTCCACGCCGGGTCGAACCACTTGCCTTCGTATTCGCCCGCCACCACCGCGAACGTACCGCGCACTTCCCAGTAGTCGCGCGAGACGTGCTTCCTGATCTGCTCCTCGCGCACGACCATGATCGAGAGCGTCGGTGTCTGCACCCGGCCGACGGTGGTGAGGAAAAAGCCGCCGTCGCGCGAGTTGAATGCGGTCATCGCCCGCGTGCCGTTGATGCCGACCAGCCAGTCGGCCTCGGAGCGGCAGCGCGCGGCGTCGGCCAGCGGCAGCATCTGCTTGTCGCTGCGCAGGTGATCGAAGCCGTCGCGGATCGCGGCCGGCGTCATGCTCTGCAGCCAGAGGCGCTTGACCGGCTGCTTACTCTTGGCGTGCTGCTGGATCAAGCGAAAGATCAGCTCGCCTTCACGGCCGGCATCGCAGGCGTTGATGAGCGCCGTCACGTCCTTCCGCTTGACCAGCTTGACGATGGCGTTGAGGCGCCCCTTGGTCTTGTCGAGCGGCGCCAGGTCGAAGTGCGGCGGGATCACCGGCAGGTTGGCGAAGCTCCACTTGCCGCGCTTGACGTCGAACTCTTCGGGCGCCTTGATCTCGAGCAGGTGGCCGACGGCCGAGGTGACGAGAAAGCCATCGCTCTCGAAATACTCGTCGTGCTTTTCGAACTTGCCCGCAGTGGGCGTGAGCGCGCGGACGATGTCCTGCGCGACGGAAGGCTTCTCGGCAATGATGAGGGACTTGGTCATTCTCTTGGCATGTCTTTCGCGTACGGCTCATGCCGCATCAATACAATCCGGGCTCCTCGCGCGCACGCACACACGCGCGCGCACCCATGAATTCAATGTACCCAAAGAAATCGATGGCGCGAAAGACCCTGCCGAAGCTGGCTGAATCCAAACCCGCCACGCGCCGACCCAAGGCGATCGAAGTGCGTCTTTCCGGCATCCATGGCAAGGGCGTGTTCGCGGCTGCGCCGATCGCCGAGGGCAAGCGCGTCATCGAGTACACGGGGCCGATCATCACGTGGAAGCAGGCGCAGCGCCGCCACCCGCACAACCCCGACGAGCCGAACCACACGTTCTACTTCCACATCGATGACAAGCGCGTCATCGATGGCCTGCACGGCGGCCCGGCGAAATGGATCAACCACGCCTGCGAGCCGAATTGCGAGGCCGATGAGGACGAGGAAGCGGGCCGCGTTTTCATCAAGGCGCTGCGCGACATCGTGCCGGGCGAAGAGCTGAACTACGACTACGGCCTCGTTCTCGAGGGGCGGCACACGGCGAAGGTCAAGAAAGAATACGAATGCCGCTGCGGCAGCCCGAAGTGTCGCGGCACGATGCTTTCGCCGAAGCGGTGAACTCCGCGCTCGGTGGGCGGGCCGGGGTGCTCGACATCGAATACGTCGCCGAAACCGGTTCGACCAACGCCGATCTGCTCGATCGCACGCGCGATCCGGCCGCGAAGAAATGGGATCGACCCTGCCTGCTCGTCGCCGAACGGCAGACCGCCGGGCGCGGTCGGCGCGGCCGCAACTGGCAGGCTACGCCGGGCGCCTCGCTCACCTTCTCTCTCGCATGGCCGCTGCGGACCGCGGACCTCTCGGGCCTGTCGCTGGCCATCGGCGTCGCCATCGCCGAGGCGCTCGACCCGGCTCAGGCGACGCACCGACGCGTCGCCATCAAGTGGCCGAACGATCTCTGGCTCGTCGGCTCCTCTGGAGAAGGCAGCAAGCTCGGCGGGATCCTGATCGAGACGGCGCCGATCGATGGCGGCCGCCTGGCGGTGATCGGCGTGGGCATCAATGTGCTCGAGCAGCGGGTTGCCGAAGCGTCGAGCGGCGTGGCCTGGTTGGGTCAGCTGGATGCTGGTGCCACGCCGGCGCGGGCTCTCGAGCGGATCGTGCCAGCCCTCATGGATGCGCTGGCCCGCTTCGAAGACGCCGGGTTCGGTGCCTTCGAGGCGCGCTTCGCTGCCCGCGATCTGCTGCGCGGCCGGCCGGTCCGATGCACGGGTCAGGGCAACGCACAAAGTCTCGACGGCGTTGCCGACGGCGTCTCGCCCCTCGGCGAACTCCTGGTTCATACACCCCGAGGCGTCGAGGCCGTCAGCAGCGGCGAAGTCAGCGTGCGCCTCGCCGATGGTCAGGCACCGGCAACGCCGGAAAAGTCGAGGGCGCCGTGCTGAGAATCGTCGCCGTCGTTCTTCTCGTCGCCAATCTGCTTTTCTTCGGCTTCACGCGCGGCTGGTTCGACGGCATGTTCGGTCTTAGCTCGATCGGCGACCGCGAGCCCGAGCGCGTTGCCAACCAGGTGCGTCCGGGCACCATCGTGCTGACGCCGATGGCCTCGTCTTCCGCAGCCAGCGCCGTCGCCCGCAGTGGTTGCTTCGAGGCCGGGCCGATCGCCGCCGCCGACGCCGCCGCCGCCGAGGCGATCCTGCGGATCGTCCTGGGCTCGGCCGGCTGGACCGACGAGCGCGCGGAGACCGTGATCGGCGGCACCCCCGTCGTCACGCATACCTATCGCGTCGCCAACGCGGATGCCACGACCGCGACACGACTCGTCGCGCTGAAGCTCGATGCGTCGGGGCGCAGTTTCAGCGCCTGCGCGAAGCCGCCAGACCCTGAGCGTTGAGCATGACGCGGCGCCGCTGGCCTCGCTCTTCAACCGTCAGCGCCAGAACCGCGGCGAGAAGCAGCATCAGCCATCCGACGCCGATTGCACCCCCTCCGCGCGATGACGAACCACCGGGAGGGGTGACCGTCGTAGAACCAGTGACGCTGACCGTCGAACTCGCCATCGAGGTGTTGCCGAACGCGTCGGTAATCGTCAGGCTGACACTGAACGTACCTGCGGCAGTGGGCAGCAAGGTCACCGTCGGCGCGCCCTGGCCGGCGCTGATCGTCACTCCGGTCGTGCCGGCACTGGTCACGGCCCAGACGTACTTGCTGATCGAGCCGCCGCTGCCGACGGTGGATGTCGACGTCAGGATCACCGGTGAGCCGGCCGTGGGTGTCGTCGTCGAGTCGGTGATCGCCGCCTGCACGCCGAGCGCTGCCAGCACGGCGGCGTGCGCGTCGAGCATGCCGGCGCCGCAAAGGCCGACCACGCAATAGCACTCGCCCTGCTCCGAGGAATTCGCTGCCGAGGGCGCGACGCACTGCGCCTGCGTCGGCGTGGCCGAGCCGCCTGTCGTCGGGAACGGTCGCGCACTGGA
Organism: Pseudomonadota bacterium; assembly: GCA_030854825.1. The sequence goes on along the minus strand of JALYSL010000476.1, from coordinate 1,946 downwards.
CTTCAGCTTCGCCAACACCTGGGCCGGCGTCAGGCTGGGCTGCACCGACATCATCAGAGCAACCACGCCAGAGACCAGTGGTGTCGAAAAGCTGGTACCGAGCGAAGCGTTGAAGCTGTCGGTGTAGATGCCGCCCACTGCACCGACGGTTGGCGTCGTCGTGCCGGAGTTCGCGAGGGTCATCATCGGATAGAGGCAAGGCTGAGTGGACGACGTGTTGACGCAGTTGCCGCCGGGAGCGCCGATGGCGACCTCCGGCCCCAGATTCGAAAATCCAACCTTGTCGCCAGCCGAACGCAAAGCGGCGACGGCGATGACGCCCGTGCAGTTCGCCGGCGTGCCGACGTTGGTGCCAATGTTGTTCGAATCACCATTGCCGGCGGCGATGACGACGACGGCGCCCGCGGCGACGACCTGATTGACGGCATCCTGATAGGCCGCACTGCACGCGCCCGATCCACCGAGGCTCATGTTGAGAACCTTTGCCGGCGTCGTATTTGCCGGCACGCCTGACACCGCGATACCCGCGGCCCAGAGCATGGCCGCCTGGATATCCGAGTCGAAGCCACCGCACCTGCCGAGCGCTCGTACCGGCATGACCTTGACGTTGCCGAAGCCGACGCTGGCGATGCCTACCCCGTTGTTGGTCGCTGCGCCCATGAGGCCGGCCGTCTGCGTGCCGTGCCACGAGGACGTCGGGTCGAGCGTGCAGGCCTTGAAGTCAGGATTGTTAGCAATATCGGAAGCGCTGACCCAGTCGCCGGGATCTGAGGCGTCAGGGTCGCGGCCGTTGCCGTCGTTCGCGGTCGAGAAGTCGGTGCCGCCGGTACCGTCCGCGTTCGAGTCGTCCGCGGCGATCATGTCGTAGCCGGGCAGGATGTTGCCGCCCTGCAGGTCCGGGTGATCGAAGCGCAGACCGGTATCGATGTCGGCGATGACGATGGTGCCGCTGCCCGTCGTCAGGTTCCAGGCCTGCTCGGCGTTGATCGAGGAGGGCGCGGTGTTCGCCGCCGTCCCCGCTGCCCCGGGAAGCTTCAGGTACCACTGGCCGACCAGCGGGCCACCCGTTGTTGGCGTTGTCGAGTTGTTGTAGGGGCGCGTCGTATAGAAGGGATCGTTGGGAACGGCGACGATGTGCTTGCGACCATCGGGCACGGCGTACTCGACATCGCTTTCGGCGGCAATGCGCGCCGCCAGGGCCTGTGAGCTCATGCCGGTCGCGAAGACGACGTGCATGCGGTCGGTGATGGCGGCGCCCGGAGTCAGGGCAATGCCGATGCGATTGCCGAGCGCCGTCGTCTGAAGGATGTGCAGGCTTGTCGCGGTCGCCACCTGCTGTTTCATGAGCGGCGAGTCGGCCTTGTACTTGACGATGACGCGCGCCTGGCCGATCGTCGCGGTGGTCGTCACTCCCTGAGCGAGCGGCGTCTGCGCCGTGAGCGGCAGGATTAGCGTCGCGAACACGGCGCAAACGCTCAACAACATTCTTCGCATCGATCGCTCCAACAGATCGCCCTACTGGGCATTGATCCCACACGCACCGCACCCAAGGCGCAGCTGCCCATTCACATCATTGCCGGTTGCTTGCGTCCGTCGGGCTCGACTGCTGCATACGTGCCGCTATGCCGCAAGCGATCGATTGCCGCGTCGCATGCAGCGACATCGCTGCAACGAACACTGAGCGAGTGCCACGAAGGACTCACCGACGCGGCGTAGACAACGGGCACGCCAGCCTCGCGCGACGCCCGGGCAGCGATGCCGGAGGCGTCTTCCAATGGCTTGCCGAGCTTGACCAGGATTCGCAGGTTGATAGTCGCAGGCGCCGCGATTCGGGCTCCCGGCGCGGCACAGGCAATGGAAGCGGCGGCCACCGCTACGGCGGCCGCAAGCAAGGCCAGAAAGCCGCTGCGGAAAAGGCTCGCGCCACGGACGGAAGACGCCATGCG
>JALYSL010000475.1 GCA_030854825.1 Pseudomonadota bacterium | reverse complement strand
GGGCTACGCCGAGCAATTCGCTTGAGGCGCCATGAACCGTCCAGACGTGTTCGCACAGTAGGTAGAGGTCTCGCATTTCGTCTGTTCGACAGCGCACGAATGCAGAGCAAATGATGATCGCCCGGGAGTCAGCCTTCGCCGCTGCGAGTCACGCGAAGTTGCAGATCAGGCATGGGAGAATCGCCTTCAACAGGAGCTGGCGATGACGACAAAGCGAGACAACGGCGGCGCGGCCGCGAAACCGATTCCGCAAACCAAGCCGACGGGGCAGAAGCGCAGCCTCGAGCGCGGCAAATCGACGCGCAAGAAGAATCCGGGTAAGCGCGCGAAGCAAGGCGGCTGACCCACTTTTTTCTGGGCCCCTCTGCTCGCCTGCCGCTAGTGGCCGTTGCCGGCCCGGTCGGGCCGGCACGGCGCGTATCAGATGCCGAGTCGGGAGCGGTCCCGAATGCCGGCGCGGCCAGCGAAGACAACGCTGACGCTCGCTCGGAGCAGCTCCCAGCCTGAATACGCGCTGAATACGCGCTGAATACGCGCGCAGCTCTCGCCCGGAAGTCAGTCGTCGACGACGATGATCTCGTGCACGATGCCGGCGCACGTCGCGGCGATCGAGCCGACGGTTGCGCCGACCGACGCTTCCTCGTTGTGCGCCGGGACGACGAACGAGAGCATCGGCCCAGCGCCCGATCAGGCGTCGAGCCAGGCCGCGATGTCCGCCTTCAGTCGAATCAGGTCGGCTTCGCGTGTGTACATCATGTGGCCGGCGTCGTAGTAGTGGTGACGAACGCGCGCCAGCACGTCGGCCGGAGCATCGAGCTGCGCCAACGACCAGTCGCTCGCGCTGTAGGGCGTGCCGAGGTCGTAGCGACCGCTACCGACGAAAACTTTCAGGTGCTGATTGCGCCGCAAGGCCCGCGCCAGATCGGGGCTGGTACTGGCGAAGCTGTTGCCCTTGTCGTCGCCGCGATTCCAGTTCCAGCTCTTGTGCACGTCGTGCGACAGCACCTCGTAGCGCGTCTCTGTGCTCATGCCCAGGTGCTCGCCGAAGTAGGCCATCGCCGCCATCGTGTAGGGCGCGGCAATGGCTTCGATGCCAGGATCGAACTCCCATTCGCGCGTGCGGCTCGCCGCCATCGGGCCGGTTGCGCGCGCCTCCAGCCGGCCGACGATGCGCCCCCTGGAGCGCAGCGCCTCGAAGAAATAAGTACCGTCGGCGATGCGCAGGTTCTTTTCCTCGATCAACCCCTGCGACAGGCCGGTGAGCTCGGCGATGCGGCGGGCGACGCGGGCGCGACGCTTGTCGCTCAGGCGCGCACCGGCCTGCAGTGCGGCGACGTAGTCTTCGTCGACGAAGCTTTCGGCGGCGGCGCGCGCCGCCTCGGGCGATGCGCCGAGCGGCCCTTTCAAGAGGCCGTGATATTGCGACACGTTGGCGAATGCCGGCAGGAACAGCGAATACGGCAAATCGTTCGACGGTGCGAAGACGATGCTCTGCAGATCCATCGCGCACGAGATCAGGATCAGGCCGGCCAGTGCGACGCCCGAACTGAGCAGTTTGTCGGCCAGTGCCGCACCGCGCGTGGTCCCGTAACTTTCGCCGGCGAGATAGACGGGCGAGCTCCAGCGCCGGTGCCGCGTCAGCCAGACCCGCATCACCTCGGTCAGGGCGGTGACGTCGCCGTCGACGGAGAGCATCTTCTTTCTCGCTTCGACGCTCGCGCTGGTCGACCATCCGGTATGCGGTGGATCGATGAAGACAAGGTCGAAATGTTCGAACCAGCTGTGCGGGTTGTCGACGACGACGAAGGGCGCGCTCGGCATGCTCGCGTCGTCGGGAGTCGACACGCGCTTGGGCCCGAGGGCGCCGAGGTGCAGCCAGATCGAGGCCGAACCCGGCCCGCCGTTGAACGCAAAGCACACCGGCCGGATCGCCGGATCGAAACCGGTGGCCACGTAGCTGGTGGTCATGACGGCGGCCATCGGGTCGCCGAGTGCGGCGTCGAAGCCTTCGGGAAAGACCGGCACGAACGCGGCCTCGACTGCGTAGTCGAGTCGCCGGCCCGCCAACTCGACCGAGCCGGTGCTGCGCGACGGCGCTCTCGAGAGCATCCGGTCGACGCTGCGGCGCAGCTTCCGGTCGGTCTCCTTGGTGTCGCCGGCGGCAGGCTTGCTGCCGGATGGATCTGGATCGGCGGATGCGGTGTCTTCGCTCATCCCCGGATTC
>JALYSL010000478.1 GCA_030854825.1 Pseudomonadota bacterium | reverse complement strand
GCCAGAAACGATTCGACGGCCGAGCCGAAGCCGTACCAGCCCGGCAACGCGACGCGGCACTGCCCCCAGCTGAAGCTCCACGGAATCGCGCGCAGGTCTTCGATGGCCCACGTCGCCTTGCGCGAGGCTGGGCGAGAGCCGATGTTGAGCTCGGCGATCTCGCGGATCGGCGTGGCGCTGAAGAAATAGTCGACGAAGCCGGGCGTCTCGTAGACGAGGCCTCGGTACGCGCTCATGCTCGCGTCGCTGAGGCGGCGCGCCGCGTCGAGGAAGCTTTTGGGTGCGTTCTTGGTTGGCTTCAGCAAGGTCGCCTCGAGCGTCGCCGCCACCAGCGTTTCGAGGTTGCGCCGGCCGATCTCGGGCTGCGCATATTTCGAGGCGATGACCTCGCCCTGCTCGGTGAGACGGATCTGCCCGTTCACCGTGCCCGGCGGCTGGGCCAGGATCGCCTCGTAGCTGGGGCCGCCGCCGCGGCCGACGGTGCCGCCGCGGCCGTGGAAGAGCCGCAGCGTCATGCCGTGCGACTCGCGCAGCGCATCGAACACCTCGACCAGCGCAGTCTCGGCGCAGTAGAGCTCCCAGCTGCTGGTGAAGGCGCCGCCGTCTTTGTTGCTGTCGCTGTAGCCGATCATCACGTCCTGCTCGGCACCCGAGCGCTGCAGCATCGCGGCGATGCCGGGCAGGGCGTAGAGCTCGCTCATGATGGCCGCGGCGCTGCGCAGGTCGGCGATCGTCTCGAACAAAGGCGAGACGATCAGTGCGCTCGTCGCCTCTTCGTCGAGTCGGCCGCGCAGCAAACCCGCTTCCTTCAGCAACACCATCACCTCGAGCAGGTCGCTGACGCTTTCGGTGTGCGAGACGATGTAGTGGCGCAGCGCCTCGCGGCCGTAGCGGGCGAGCATCGTCGCGGCCGCTTCGAAGATCGCCAGCTCGTGGCGCGAGGCTTCGCTGTAGGTCGCTGCGCGCTCGCTCTCGACGACGCGCAGGCCGCGCGTGTCGTTGAGCAGGGCGAGCAGCAAGCGCCGCCGCTCGGTCTCGCCGAGCGCCGTGTAGTCGGCCTCAATGCGGGCCACCTTGAGCAGCTCGGCGAGCACCGCTTCGTGCTTGTCGGAGCTTTGGCGCAGGTCGACCGTCGCCAGGTGAAAGCCGAACACCTGCACCGCGCGAACGAGCGGCCCGAGGCGGGGCGCGACCAGCGCTTCGGCATGATGCCGGCGCAGCGAAGCCTCGATCGTGCACAGGTCGGCCAGCAGCTCGGCCGGCGACGCGTAGGGTGAGCTCGGCGCGACGGCGTGGCGCAAGGCTTCGGTGCCGGTGAGCGCATGCAAGGTCGCGGCCAGGCGGGCATAGATGCCGATCAGCGCTCGCCGGTACGGCTCGTCCTCGCGATGCGGACTGGCGTCGCTCGAGCGATCGGCAAGCGCCTGCAACGCCGGCGTCACGGCCGACAAGGTCAAGGAATTGGAAAGCTCGGCGCCGAGCTCGTGCACCTGCGTGAGGTACCAGCGCAGCGCCGTCTCGCTCTGCCGCGCCAGCGCCGTCTCGAGCGTCTGGGCCGAGACATTGGGATTGCCGTCGCGGTCGCCGCCGATCCAATTGCCCATTCGGAAGAACGGCGCGATGACGTGGCCGGGCAGCGCTTCCTCGACCTCGCGATAGAGCAACGGAATCTGCTCGAGAAAGGTCGAGCGGTAGTAGCTCAGCGCGTTCTCGATCTCGTCGTCGACCGTCAGCTTGGCATGGCGCAGCATGCGCGTCTGCCAGAGTTGGGTGACGCGGGCGCGCAGCAGCGCTTCGTTGCGCGCCAGCTCGCGCGGATGGGCTTCGGCGCTGCGCGCCGCGAGCAGCTCGGCGATGGCGCGCTCGGCATCGAGGATGCTTTTCCGCTGCACCTCGGTGGGATGGGCGGTCAGCACCGGCGAGATGAAGGCGTGGCGAAGCGTCTCGGCAATGGCGTCGGCGCCGATGCCGCGCCGCGCCAGCCGCTCGAAAGCCATCGCCAGCGAGCCACGCTGCAGGTGACCCTGGCGCTCGTGCACGGCGCGCCGGCGCAGGTGATGGCGATCCTCGGCGATGTTGGCGAGGTGCGAGAAATAGCTGAAGGCCCGGATCACGCTCACCGTCCGATCTCCGGACAGGCTCGTCAACAGGCGATCCAGGGCGCGGCCGGCGCGGGCGTCCCGCTTCAGCCGGTAGGCGACCGACAACTGGCGAACGCGTTCGACCAGCTCGTAGGCTTGCTTGCCCTCCTGCTCGCGGATCACATCGCCGAGGATGCGGCCGAGCAGCCGGATGTCTTCGATCAGCGGTGCGTTCTTCGCCGCCGCTTCGTTCGCCATGGACTTCATTTCGGTCATCGCAACAAGGGTGGAGGGATCCGAGCTCGTCGGCAAGGCTCAGAAGGCCAAGGTCAGCGCCCATCCTGCGAGCGCCGACAGGATGACGACGACAAGGGGAGGCATTCGGGCGTAGACGAGAAGGCCGAATGCCGCCAGACCCAGGCCGAAGTCGGCGCGCGAATGGATGGCGCTCGTCCAGACCGGGTCATAGAGTGCCGACAACAGGATGCCGACGACGCTTGCATTGACGCCGGCCATCGCGGACTGAACATCGCTGCGCGTGCGCAGCGAGTCCCAGAACGGCAAGGCACCGACGAGGAGGAGGAACGCGGGCACGAAGATGACGACCAGAAAGAGCAGGCCACCGAGCCAGCCGTTCAACGGGCCGTGCATCACGGCACCGAGATAGGCTGCGAATGTGAAGAGCGGCCCTGGAACGGCCTGCGCCGCGCCATAGCCGGCCAGAAAGTCGGCGTTGCTCACCGCACCGCTCGGTACCACGGTGGCCTGCAGCAGCGGCAACACCACATGGCCGCCGCCGAACACCAGGGCGCCCGAACGGTAGAACCCTGCGACGAGGCCCACCAGCGGCGAATGTGTGGTGGCGGCCAGCACCGACAGGCCGACGAGCAGCGCGACGAACACCGTCAGGGCGACCCCGCCGGCAAATCTCGAAACGCCGAAGGAGACGAGCTCCGGGGCGCGTTGCTCGTGCCG
>JALYSL010000457.1 GCA_030854825.1 Pseudomonadota bacterium | reverse complement strand
CGTCGAGCACGTATCCGATCCGGCGCGAACTGCGGACGATGGTGAACGCGGCGATCGTGGACGCCTGAGCCTGTCGACAGCCATCACGGCTCGGCAAGCGCAGTCGACGCCCCAAAAGCGGGCGATGGCCTAGGCGGGAGCGACCTCACGGATGAGTTCTTGTCCTACCGCGGCCCCCATGCCGCAGCGCTAGCCTTCGGCACCACCCTATCCGGAGCGTTCGATGAAATACCTCGCCATGTCCCTCCTCTTCATCGGCTCGGCCTTCACGACGGCCGTCATCGCCGCGCCGCCGCCCGGCGCGCCCAGCGGCACGATGGGCATGTGCAAGGACGGCAGCTATTCCTCGAGCGCCGAGAAAAAGGGTGCCTGCCGAGGCCACAAGGGTGTCAAGGACTGGTACGCCGACGAAGCCGCACCCAAGACCGCAGCGGCGCCCGCGACAAGCGAGCGCGCGGCGGCTCCGCCTCCGTCGACCAGCACGTCCAAGTCGATGGCGGCCGACAAGCCCGCAGCGCCGGCGATGGCGGGACGCACATCGGGTACGCCGATGCAACAAGCGCCCGGCGGCGGTGCCGGCCAGGTCTGGGCCAACGACAGCACGAAGGTCTACCACTGCAGCGGCGACAAGTACTACGGCAAGACCAAGCACGGCGAGTACATGTCCGAGGGTGACGCGAAGGCCAAGGGCTTCCACGCCGACCACGGCAAGGCCTGCGCTTGATCCCGCGAACCGCACTTAGAGGAGAAACGATGAAAGCACTCATGATCGGCTGGGTCGTCGCGTCGGCTCTCGCCTGCGTGACCGGTCCCGTGGCGGCGAAGGGCTGCCTGAAAGGCGCCGCGGTCGGCGGTATCGGCGGCCATGTCGCCGGTCACCACGGTCTGATCGGCGCGGCTGCAGGCTGCGCGATCGGCCATCACATGGCCAACAAGGCTGCCAAGCAGCCAGCGCCGACGCCCCCTGCGACGGCTACGCACGAGGCTCCCGCAACGCCCCAGAGGAAATGACCGACGCGTCATCGTGCCTGCCGGATTTGCTGATTGAAAACGGCGTCAGTCGTCGAATGGCATCGGTGCGCGGCTGACATTCCCGCTGCGGTCTGGCGCGACTGCTCCGGGGCCGCTGCTGAGGGCGCCTGTTAGTACCGCGCGCTCGAACGTTCCGGTGTCGATGGCCGAGACGCACCATGGGGTCGTCTCCTGTGTGCTGCTGAAGGCCGATCTTAGGTGGCGCGTTACGTTGACGAAGGGGTTCGTCCGGCTGCGACGATCTGCTGCAGCTGGACGATCACGAACTCCGCCGGCCGCAGCGGCGCGAAACCGACGACGATGTTGACGAGGCCGTTGTCGATGTCGGCCTGCGTCATGGTCGTGCCGTCGCAACGCACGAAATAGGCCTGACGCGGCGAGCTGCCCAGCAGCGCGCCCTGGAGGAACAGGCGGTGCAGGAAGGCTCCGACGACGAGACGCACCTGCGCCCAGAGCGGCTCGCCGTTGGGCTCGAACACGACCCACCGCGTGCCGCGCGCGATGCTTTCCTCGATGTGAAGGGCGAGCCGACGCACTGGCACGTACTTCCATTGCGAGCCCTGGTCGTTGGCGCCGTCGAGCGTGCGCGCGCCCCAGACCACGGTGTCGCGGCCGGGGAAGCTGCGCAGGCAATTGACGGCGCGCGTGTTGAGCTCGCCGCTCTGCGCGTCGCTCACCGCGATGCGTGGGCCGGCCGCACCGTTGACGACGGCGGTGCCGCCGGCGGGTGCCTTCCACACGCCGTGCGCGATGTCGGTGCGGGCGAACACGCCGGCGACGTAGCCGCACGGCGGAAAGTCGCGCAGCGCTCCCTGCTGCATCGGGTCGGGCGCGCGCAGCCACGGAAAGAAGATCGCGGAGTTCATCGCGTCCGGCCCCGTCTTGCCGGCGAGCGACGCGACGACGTCGGCCGCAGTCGACCCGTGATCGCAATCGACGATGAGGAAGGCGCGGCGATCGCGGCAATGCTTCTGCAACGCGGCGATCGTCGCGGCGTCGCTCAGGCCCGGCACGCAGACCAGGTTGAAGAGATCGATGCGGTCGGTGATCGTGCCGGGGCCGAAGGCGGCGAGCAGCGCGGCGCGAAACGCCGGGTCGGTCGCGTCGCACGCGATGCCGTCGGCGCCGGGCGCAACGCGCAGCACGACCGCGTCGACGCCGCCGTTCTCGAAGAACTGCTTGACCGCATAGCCCAGCAGCGAGCGCGCGTCGAGGCCGCCGTAGTGACGCTCGTAGTCGGCAAAGCTCGCGATGTGCTCGGTGCGATCCACCGGCCCGCAGGCAGCCCAGCCCGCGAACAGGGCGATCGACGTGGCGACGCCGCGGATCGTGTGGCCACCGCCCGGCACTTCCTCGACATAGGCGCCGGGATACGAGATGGAGATGGGCATGCGGGCTCCTGGATCTGCCCGGCCGGGTCGGAGTCGACGCCGTGCGCCGGGCGCCCCATTTTCAGCCGCCGGCCCGCTTGCTCGCGATGCCCTCTTTCGCCAGCAGGGCGACCACGGCGTCGCAGTGGCTCCCCTGCAGCTCGATCACGCCGCCTTTCGCGGTGCCGCCCGTGCCGCAGGCCGCCTTCAGGCGTTTCGAGAGCGCGGCGAGTGCGGCTGCGTCGAGGTTCAGGCCGGCGACCGTCGTCACCGTCTTGCCACCGCGGCCGCCGGTCTCGCGGCGCACGCGGGCGATGCCGTCG
>JALYSL010000447.1 GCA_030854825.1 Pseudomonadota bacterium | reverse complement strand
TCGACATCCTGCGTTCGATGCCGTCCGACCAGACGGTGACGCTGAGCGCAACGCAGTCGAAGCTCACGCTGTCGGGCGGCAAGAGCCGTTTCACGTTGCAGACGATGCCGGCCGATGACTTTCCGCTGGTCCAGGAATCGGCCGACTTCGGCCCGGTCTTCAGTGTGCCGCAGAAGACCTTGCGCGGGCTCGTTGCGCAGGTGCATTTCGCGATGGCGGTGCACGACATCCGCTACTACCTCAACGGCATCTTGTTCGTGGCCGAGGGCAAGAGCCTGACGCTCGTCGCCACCGACGGGCATCGCCTCGCGTTGGCCCAGGCGACGCTCGAGACCGACATCCCGAAGCAGGAAGTCATCCTGCCGCGAAAGACCGTGCTCGAACTGCAGCGATTGCTGAAGGACGAAGACACGCCAATCGAGATGCGCTTTGCGCCCAACCAGGCGAAGTTCTCGTTCGCCGGAATGGAGTTCGTTTCCAAGCTCGTCGAGGGCAAGTTTCCCGACTACAACCGCGTCATCCCGAAGAACCACAAGAACAAGGTGACGCTCGGTCGGGCGCCCCTGCTCTCGAGCCTGCAGCGGGCGGCCATCCTGACGAGCGAGAAGTTCAAGGGAGTTCGCGTCAACATCGAGCCCGGCACCTTGCGCATTGCCTCGTCCAACGCCGAGCAGGAAGAGGCCATGGAAGAGCTCGAGATCGACTACGGTGGCGACGCGATCGAGATCGGCTTCAACGTCACCTACCTGATCGACGCCTTGATGAACATGGGTCAGGAAATGGTGACCGTGGAATTGCAGGACACCAACTCGAGCGCGCTGATCACCGTGCCCGACCAGGCCGGCTTCAAGTACGTCGTGATGCCGATGCGTATCTGACGACGTGACGAAACTTTCGATGACTCCCAAAGAAGAAAACAACGACAAGAAGCCCGAGATCGCCGGCACCCATGGCGACATGGCGAGCAAGGCATCGACGAGCCCCTTGAACGGCTCGGTGTTGCGCGACGGCGTGCCGTCGGACCCTGGCGACAGCAGCTACGGAGAAGGCAGCATCCAGATCCTTGAAGGACTGGAAGCGGTGAGGAAGCGCCCGGGCATGTACATCGGCGACACGTCCGACGGCACCGGGTTGCACCATCTCGTGTTCGAGGTCGTCGACAACTCGATAGACGAAGCGCTGGCGGGCTTCTGCGACGACATCGTCGTCACCATCCACACCGACAACTCGATCTCGGTGATCGACAACGGTCGCGGCATTCCGACCGGCGTAAAGATGGACGACAAGCACGAGCCCAAGCGCTCTGCTGCAGAAATCGCGCTCACGGAATTGCACGCCGGCGGCAAGTTCAACCAGAACAGCTACAAGGTTTCGGGCGGCCTGCACGGCGTCGGCGTGAGCTGCGTCAACGGCCTGTCGAAATGGCTGCGCCTGACAGTGCGCCGCGAAGGCTTCGCGCACTACATGGAGTTTCGCCAAGGTGTGCCGCAGGACCGCGAGTTGGTTCAGCGCGACGGCTTCGAGGTCTCGCCAATGAAGGTCACGGGCGAGACCGAGAAGCGTGGCACCGAAGTCCACTTCCTGCCCGACCTCGAGATCTTCTCGAACATCGACTTCCACTACGACATTCTTTCGAAGCGGCTGCGCGAGCTGAGCTTCCTCAATAACGGCGTGCGCATCCGCCTGGTCGACGAGCGCAACAACCGCGCCGATGATTTCGCCTACGCCGGCGGCGTCAAGGGCTTTGTCGAGTTCATCAACACCGGCAAGAAGGTGCTGCACCCGAAGGTTTTCAACGCCACCGGGCAGAAGGCGAGCGACCAGCACTCGATCATCACCAGCGAGGTGGCGATGCAGTGGAACGACGGCTACAGCGAGAACGTTCTCTGCTTCACCAACAACATTCCGCAGCGCGACGGCGGTACTCACCTGACCGGCCTGCGCGCGGCGATGACGCGTGTCATCAACAAATACATCGAAGACAACGAGCTGGCCAAGAAGGCCAAGGTCGAGGTCACAGGCGACGACATGCGCGAAGGCCTGACCTGCGTGCTGTCGGTCAAAGTGCCGGAGCCGAAGTTCTCGAGCCAGACCAAGGACAAGCTGGTCTCGAGCGAAGTGCGCGGCCCGGTCGAGGACGTGGTGAGCAAGGCGCTCAACGACTATCTGCTCGAGAACCCGATCGACGCCAAGATCATCTGCGGCAAGATCGTCGACGCGGCGCGGGCCCGCGAGGCGGCGAGGAAGGCACGCGAGATGACGCGAAGAAAGGGCGTGCTGGACGGCATGGGCCTGCCCGGCAAGCTCGCCGATTGCCAGGAGAAGGATCCGGCGCTCTGCGAGATCTACATCGTCGAGGGCGACTCGGCCGGCGGCAGTGCCAAGCAGGGCCGCGATCGCAAGTTCCAGGCGATCCTGCCGTTGCGCGGCAAGATCCTCAACGTCGAGAAGGCGCGCTACGAGAAGCTGCTGACGAGCAACGAGATTCTCACGCTGATCACGGCGCTCGGCACGGGCATCGGCAAGAACACCGGCGGCGACGACTTCAACGTCGACAAGCTCCGCTATCACCGCATCATCATCATGACCGACGCCGACGTCGACGGCGCGCACATCCGCACGCTGCTCTTGACGTTCCTGTTCCGGCAGATGCCCGAGCTGGTCGAGCGCGGCCACATTTACATTGCCCAGCCGCCGCTCTACAAGGTCAAGTTCGGCAAGGACGAGCAGTACCTGAAGGACGGCCACGAGCTCGACGCCTATCTGATGCGCGTCGCGCTCAAGGATGCGCGACTCGAGACCGGCAGCGCCGCGGCGAACGGCGCCGCCGTGCTCGAAGGCGAGACGCTGGAAGCGCTGGCGCGCCAGTACGTGCTGGCGAAGAACGTGGTCGACCGGCTCGCCAACTGGATGGACGTCGATGCCTTGCGGGCGATCGCCAACGGCTTGGCCATCGACCTCGACACGCTCGAAGCCGCGGAAGCGTCGGCGCTGGCACTGGCCGGAGCGCTGCGCGACGCGGAGGTTGCGGCTGAGTTCGACGCCCGCAGCGACAAGCACGTGCTGCGCATCGGCCGCATGCATCATGGCAACGTCAAGTCCAGCGTCATCACCGCCGACTTCGTGCACGGCGCCGACTACGAGGCCTTGAGCACGGCCGGTCGCACGTTCAAGGGGCTGGTCGGCGCCGGCGCGATCGTCAAGCGCGGCGAAGGCGAGCGGCAGAAGGAAGCGAAGGTCGGCGACTTTCGCGAAGCGATGGCTTGGCTGCTGCAGCAAGCCGAAAGCGCCGTGGCGCGCCAGCGCTACAAGGGCCTCGGCGAGATGAATCCGTCGCAGCTTTGGGAAACGACGATGGACCCGGCGGTGCGTCGCCTCTTGCGCGTGCAACTCGACGATGCGCTCGAGGCCGACCGCGTCTTCACGATGCTGATGGGCGACGAGGTCGAGCCGCGTCGTGCCTTCATCGAGAGCAACGCGCTGCGCGTCGCCAACATCGACGTCTGAAGCTTGAGCGGTCGCGCCGCGCGGCTACAGCCGCGACAGCGCCAGGCCCGCCGATGAGAAGCGCGCTGATCGCGAAGATCAGCCCTTCGCGACGATGCGCGCGATGGTTGCGCCAATGTCGCTTAAGCCGACCAGCAGCCCGAATGTGGCGCCCCACAGCCCGAATCAGCCGTGCGTGCGGCGCAGTCAGAGGACGAAAGCCAGCCGCGTTGCGGGCTTCACGTGTCGCTCCACTGACGCAGCAGGTTGTGATAGCAGCCGACGAGCAGTTGCTCGGCGCTCTCGTCGCCGCCGGTCTGGTTGAGTCGCTGGATGGCGGTGTCCATGTCGAACAGCAGGCCGTGCTGCGTATCGTCGCGCACCAGGCTCTGAACCCAGAAGAAGCAGGCCAGCCGCACGCCGCGCGTGATCGGCGTGACTTGGTGCAGGCTCGTCGCCGGGTAGAGCACGAGGTCGCCCCCGCGAGCTTGACGCCGTGTTGGCCGAAGTGGTCGTGCACCTGCAACTCGCCGCCGTCGTAATCGGTAGGGTCGCTGAGAAAGAGCGTCGCCGAGATGTCGGTGCGGAGCTTCCGGCCGTTCAGTGGATCGATGCGGATGCTGCCGTCGACGTGCGGACCGAAGGTCATCCCTTCGCCGTAGCGGTTGGACATCGGCGGGTACAGCGCGTTCGGCAGAGCCGCGCGGATGAAGAGCGGATGCCGCTCGAGCGCGCCGAGCACGATGCGCTGGCCGCGTCGCGCCACCTCGCTGCGCGTCGGGTAGCGCGTTCTCAACATGGCCGGCGAGGTTTGCGCATCAGATCCCGTAGGTGAACGACAGCATGCCGGTGATACCGGTGCCCGGCACGGCGCGGCCGCCGTCGGACGGGATCAGTGTGTCGAAGTAGTGCTTGTCGGTGAGGTTGAAGAGGTTGAGCCTGATGTCGTATCGCGGCTGGCGACAAGCCAGCGTCGCATCCAGCGGGTATAGCCCGGAACGCGCAGCAGATCGGTATTATTCGCGAAGCGGCTTGACATCGCGATGGCGCCGCCGCCGAATACCTGCGTTGTCCTGGGTGATCTGGAATCCGGCGCCGCTGAGCTGCAAGGCGCCGCCCGCGTTGAGCGTACCGATCGTCTGCGGCGCCGTCTCGATCGCGTCGGTGGTGACGTGATTGTCGGCGACCTAGCTGCGCATCGAGCGGTGCATCACGCCGTCGTTCAGCGCGACCACGTCCTGCTTGGTGCGATCCTCGGCGAAGCCGTACAGACGGTTCTCATTCAATATATCGAGGCGAAGAGCTTTCGGGCATGACGCCTGCCCGTTCAAGGGCAGAAAATGACATTCGAGGAGAGCCGAGATGCTTGAAAAACTGCCCGACGCCATCGGTCATGCCCTGCGTGAGCAGCGCGCAGGGCTCGAGAAAACGGCCTTCCAGGCGGTGGACCTGCGCGGCGGCATGGCCGCGATCAACGTGACCAGCCTGGCGTTCGCGGACCACGCACCCATTCCCGCCCGCTACACCGCGGACGGCGTCGGCGAGTCACCGCCGCTGCAGTGGAGCGGTGCGCCAGCGGCCGCGGCGTCGCTCCTGCTCATCGTCGAGGATGCGGACGCGCCAACGCCGCAGCCACTTGTGCACGCGATCGTCGTCGACCTTCCGGCGGGCGACGGCGGCCTCGGCGAAGGCGCCTTGCCGAGCGCCGAGCATCACGCCGAAGGCTTCAAGGTCGGACGGAACTCATACCTCCAGGCGGCCTGGTTGCCGCCCGACCCGCCGCCCGGTCATGGCGTTCATCGCTACGCGTTCCAGGTGTTCGCACTGGAGGGCGGCGTCGCCTTCGGCGAGACGCCGGGCCGCGAAGCCGTGCTCGAAGCGATCCGCGAGCACGGCCTCGCCAGCGGTTGCCTCATCGGCACCTACGAGCGGCCCGATACCTCGATCACCGAATCGAATGCGGAGCTCGTGATGCCCTCGATATTGCCGCCGATGGCGATCTGAACGGAGAGGCGTTCAGGCCGGCGCCGCGCCCTCCGCGTCTTCGCGCGAATCGAAGAGATCGGCGGCGCCGTCGAGATCGAGGCGGGCGTCCTCGATCGTCAGAAGGCGCCGCTTCGTCGCGGCGCCGCCGGGTGCCGAGAAGCCCCCCATTTCGCCGCCCGCGGCAACGATCCGATGACAGGGCACGACGATGGGAAACGGGTTTCGCCCGAGCGCCTGGCCGATGGAACGCGGCGAGGCAACGCCGCCGACTTGCGCCGCCAGCGTCGCGTAGGTGATGACACGCCCGGGTGCGATGGCGCGCGCGGCGGCGTAGACGCTGCGATCGAAGGTGCTCAGCGGCGACTCGTCGAGGCCGATGTCGAGAAGGTCGACCCTCTCTCCGTCAAGCAGGCGCTGCATCGACGCGATGGCTGCTGCGACGGTACTCGGCGGCGCCTCCTCTGACAGCGTCGGCAGCCGACGAAGCAGACGTGACCGCAAGCGCGCGGCGCTGGCGTCGGGCAGCCACACGCCAGTCAGGCCAACGTCGTTCCAGGCCACCGCGCAATGGCCGAGGGCCGTGGCGAAGAGGGTTAAGCCGGCGGAGCTCATGCTTCGGATCGTAGCCGCCCGCTGCTTCGCGACGGTCGGCCTGAAGCGCCTGCGTTTGGCGCCAAGGAGTTGGCGACTCGGCGGTCGGGCTTTATCGGCGGCAGGCCCGTTCTTCTTCGCCCGGCGAGACAATCGACCTGTGCCTAATGAATCGTGTTTGCGGTTGCGCCGCCTCAGTTGCGGCATCGTCATCCTGAGTGATACGCGTGAATTGCTGCTTTGCCACGTGACGGGCCAGCGGCACTGGGATCTGCCCAAGGGCGGCATCCACACCGACGAATCGCCGCGCCAGGCGGCCCTGCGCGAGACGGCCGAGGAAACGGGCCTCAGTCTCGGCGCCGAAGCGCTGATCGATCTTGGCCGCTTCGCCTACACCGCGAAGAAGGACCTGCATTTGTTCGCGATGCTCTTCGAGCGTGTCGATCCACAGCAGTTGTGCTGCGAAAGCACGTTCGTCGAGCGAGGCTCGAGCCGAACTCTGCCCGAGATGGACGCGTTCGGCTGGTTCGGCTTCGACCGCGTCGCCGAGCTCTGTACGCCGCGCATGGCCTCGCTACTGACGCAGGAGGTTCGTCTCGATGCGACGCTCGACGGCTTGCTCGTACCGCGATCCGAACGCCTCGCCGCCTGAACCTGCGGGACGCGCCGCTCAGCGCGACAACGCGAGCTTGACGCCGAAGCCGATCATGAACGTGCCGGCGATGCGGGTCAGGGCGCGGCCGATCTTCGGGTTGGCGCGGAGCCGATCGGCCAGGGTCTGCGTCAACACGCTCACGATCAGGCCGTAGGCGAACGTCAGCGTCGCAATCGTCGCCGCCATCACCGCGAATGTGGCAAAGCCGGCGTGACGTGCCGGGTCGACGAAGAGCGGAAAGAAGGCCATGTAGAAGACGATCGCCTTCGGATTCAGCAGGGTGATGGCGAAGGCCTGGCGGAAATACTGCCCGGTGCGGATGTGCAGCACCGGCTTGTCGCCGGCCTTGGCCAGAAACATGCGCAAACCGAGCCACGCGAGGTAGCCGGCGCCCAGCCACTGGACACCGCGAAAGGCCGGCGGATAGGCGGCCAGCAGGGCGGCGACACCGGCCACCGCCAGCCACATCAACACCTGATCGCCGACGATGAGGCCGAGCGTCGCCGCCAGGCCGCCGCGCAGACCGCCCTTGCTCGTCGACGTGATGAGCGCGAGGTTGCCCGGACCGGGGATCATCAGGAAAACGACGATCGCGACGACGAAGGACGTGTAGTCGGCGATACCGAAGAACATGGATCGATTGTCGACCGAGAGGGCTGGGAGCGCTGCCAGGCGATCACCGACAATTCCAACCCTTTCTGCTTCCTGGCGTTCCGGTGGTTCCGTCGATTGATTCTTCCGTGCCGGTGCCGGTGTCAAAAAGAGCCCCGCTCGATGCGTTTCTTGTCGCCGTGCAACGAGCCATCGCCGACCGCTCGCTCGTTTCGGTCGTCCTTTCGAAGCGCCGAGGTGCCGGCGACGCGCCGACCAACGTCCGGATTCGCCTGATCGAGTTGCGCGGCGCACCGGCCCTGTCGTTCGTGCACAGCCAGGCGACGCGCGACGTGACGAAGAACCACGACCTCGAGTCCGGCGTTGCTGCCATGGCCGCGCTTCTCGACGCCGCTGCTGTGCCGTCCTATGCGCACGCGACATTGCACCGATCCGACGGCGGCTGCCAGCTCATGGTCAGTCGCGGCGGTCGGCACACGCTTCGACAAATTGCGGCCGCCGAGACGCGGCCGGCGCCGCCCGCGCCGTCGTCGCACGACTTGTCGAAGCGCCGCATGCTGCCGCTGGACCTGCCTTTCCTCATCGGGCTCGGCATCACCGACGAGCGGCATCGCCTGATCCCGTCGATGGCTCGCAAATGGAAGCAGATCGACAAGTTTCTCGAGGTCCTCGACGGTGCCCTCGACAACGCGGCGCCGCGCGCTGCCACGGTGCCGCTGCGCATCGTCGATTTCGGCAGCGGCAAGGGCTATCTGACCTTCGCCGTGCACGAGCATCTGCGCCGCCGCTTCGGCATCGCGCCGCAGGTGACCGGCATCGAGTTGCGCGCCGACCTCGTCGACCTTTGCAATCGCGTCGCTGAAAGCGCGCAGTGCGGCGGCCTTCGTTTCGTGCAAGGCGACCTGCGCAGCTTCGAGCCGAAAGCGGTCGACGTCATGATCGCGCTGCACGCCTGCGACATCGCCACCGACCACGCCCTGGATCTCGGGCTGCGCGCCGGCGCCAGCGTACTCGTCTGCTCACCCTGCTGCCACAAGGAGCTGCGCCCGCAGATGGCGAGCCCGGCGCCGCTCGGCGCCCTGTTCCGGCACGGCATCCACCTAGGCCAGGAAGCGGAGATGGTGACCGACAGCCTGCGCGCGCTGCTGCTCGAGAGCGCTGGCTACGAAGCCAAGGTATTCGAGTTCGTGTCGCTGGAGCACACGAACAAGAACAAGATGATCCTGGCAACGCGGCGCGAGCAACGCGTCGAAGGCGGCTCGGCGCGAGCTCTTGCGCAGGTCGGCGAGCTGAAGACCTTCTACGGCATTCGCGAGCAGCGCCTGGAACGGCTTCTCCAGGGGCACGCCAGGACGCCCGTCACGAGCAGGGAATGATCTTGAATTCGACGCGCCGATCGAGCACGTCGAAGGCGTTGTCGGTGCCGCTGCCGACGATGTTCTGACGAAAGCCCATGCCTTCGGCC
>JALYSL010000441.1 GCA_030854825.1 Pseudomonadota bacterium | reverse complement strand
TCATGACGACGCTGCACCAGATCACGCCTGCCGACCGGCACGGTGAGGCGATCGCCCTGCGCTCGATGGCCATCAATTGCTCGAGCGCACTGATGCCGCTGGCCTTCGGTCTGGCCGGCGCGACCCTCGGCGCTTCGGCGCTGTTCTGGTTGATGAGCCTGGCCGTGGCCAGTGGCAGCATTGCCGCCCGCCACGTGGCCGGCGGCCCCGCGCCCTCAGAACCTGATGCCGCTCGGTGAAGCGGGAAGGGCAGAGCGCGCGGCAGGTGCCGGCGGCGCGTCGCTGCGCGAGTCCGCTCGTGCCGACGCCGCTGGCGCCTGCTCGACGAGTGGCGTCGCGGGGCGGTACTGGTAGCTGGTCGGCAAGCGGGATGTCCGCGGATAGCCGGCGGCATCGAGATAGGAGTTCCAGACGTCCGGGGAAAGACCGCGCAGCGTCTGCGAGCCGACGGTCAAGGTCGGCGCGTCCTGGGCACCTGTCAACCGCTGCAGGGCATCGCTGTCCTGCGTCGTCGAGACCGTGCGTTCGCTGAAAGGAATGCCACGCTGCTTCAGCATCTGCCTCGCCGACGCGCAGGGCTCGCACGCGGTAGTGACGACGTAGAGCGTCACCGGATATTTGCTGGCCACCTGGCGCAGCTCGAACGGAAGATCGGAGGCGAGATCCTGGGTGGCCGCGGCACGCGCGCCGAGCGGCACGACCTTGCCTTCGTCGGCGTTGGGCTCGCGATCGGTGTACGTGACCTTGCCATCGGTGCCGATGACCTTGAACTGAGCCTGGCTCGCGGTCGCGGCAAGCACCGCCAGCGCGACAAGCGCAGCGCGCGGCAGGCAACGAAGGAAGTGGGAGGGAGCACGCGAAGTCATGCGATTTCGACAAAGCAGGGCGAACAGCGAATCTAACCCAGCGACCGCCCGCGAACAAGCCGGCGCGCGACCACAACTTCACGCAAGTCGTGTCGCATGTTGCCGGCGCCGCTCCGCGGACTCCACGGTATTGGCGAGCAGCATGGCGATCGTCATCGGCCCGACGCCGCCGGGTACCGGCGTGATTGCCGCCGCCACTTCGGCGACGGCTTCGAAATCGACGTCACCGCAGAGCTTGCCGGCTCTCGGCTCGCCCTCGGGAATGCGGTTCATGCCGACGTCGATGACGACGGCACCGGGCTTGACCATCGAAGCGGTGACCGTGTTTCTGCGGCCGGTGGCGGCGACGATGACGTCGGCCCGGCGCGTGTGCTCGGCCAGGTCCGGCGTACGACTGTGGCAGATCGTGACAGTCGCATCCGCTTGCAAAAGAAGCAGAGCCATCGGCTTGCCGACGGTGTTGCTGCGGCCGATGACGACGGAATGCTTGCCGCGCAGGTCGATGCCGGTGCTCTCGATCAGTTTCATGCAGCCCGACGGCGTGCAGGGCTTGAATCCGGGCAGGCCGGCGAGCAGGCGACCGGCGCTTTCGATCGAATAGCCGTCGACGTCCTTGCTCACTGCAATCGCCTCGATCACGCGAGCCGGGTCGATGTGCTTGGGCAAGGGCATCTGCACCAGGATGCCGTGCACGCTGTCATCGTCGTTCAAGGCGGCGATACGGGCGAGCAGCGAGGCCTCGTCGAAGCTCTCTTCGTATTTCTCGAGGACCGAGCGGATGCCCGTCTCTTCGCAGGCCTTGATCTTGTTTCGAACGTAGATCTCGCTGGCCGGATCGTCGCCGACCAAGAGGACGGCGAGGCCGGCCCGGTAGCCGGCCCCGGCGAGCTCTGCGGTACGTTCGGCGAGCTGAACGCGCAGCGCCCGGGCGATGCCGCTGCCGTCGATCCGCGCCGCGGTCAAACCTTCGAGGGCGCGCCGAGCGCGATCTTGAGCAGGTCGGCGACCGTGTTGGCGTTCAGCTTTTCCATGATGTTGGCGCGGTGTGCCTCCACCGTCTTGATGCTGATGCCCAGATCGTCGGCAATCTGCTTGTTCAGCCGGCCGGCGACGATGCGCTCGAGCACCTGCGCTTCGCGCGTCGTCAGGCGCGACAGCAAGGCGTCGCGGCTGGCCGCTTCCTGGTGCTTCGAGAAATCGACGCGGGCCCGCTCGAGCATCTTCTCGACGAGAGCGACGAGCTCGTCTTCCTTGAACGGCTTTTCGATGAAATCCTCGGCGCCCTTTTTCATCGTCGTCACCGCCATCGGCACGTCGCCGTGGCCGGTGATGAAGGTGACGGGCAGTGGCGAGCGGCGCTCGAGCAGCCGGTCCTGCAGTTCGAGGCCGCTCATGCCATCCATGCGGATGTCGGCGATCAAGCAGGCGACTTCGCGCGGATCGAAGCGCGACAGGAACGATTCGGCCGAGTCGAAGCACTTGACGCGGTAGTCCTTGCCTTCGAGCAGCCACTGCAGGGAATCGCGCACGGCTTCGTCGTCGTCGACGACGTAGACGGTGCCTTTCTTCGGGATCAGGCTCATGCTGTGGCGGCCGCAGGGGCTTCGGTGCGTGAAGGTTCGACGGGCAGCGTGAACGAAAAACGGCAGCCGGCGGGCGTCTCGCCATTGTAGAGGTTGACCGCCTTGATCCGGCCCCGGTGGCTCTCGATGATCGAGCGGCACAAGCTGAGGCCGATGCCCAAGCCGTCGACCTTGGTCGAGAAGAAGGCCTCGTACATCCGGGCGATGACTTCGTCCTTCAGCCCCGGGCCCTTGTCGCTGACGGTGAACTCGATGACGTCGCCTTCTTCGGGCGTATGCCGCGGCACGACGCGCAGCTCGATGTGCCGGCGCGAGCTCGGCAGCTTGGCGTTGTCGATGGCTTCGGCGGCGTTCTTCAGCAGGTTGAGGACGACCTGCTCGATCAGGATCGGATCGACCATCAGCGGCGGCAGG
>JALYSL010000434.1 GCA_030854825.1 Pseudomonadota bacterium | reverse complement strand
CATCAGCAGAGCACCGGCCGCCGCCGCGATAAGCATCGCCTTGATTGGATCGTCCTTGACCAGCTGTGTTGCCATGTCTGCAGCCACCTTGCCACGATCGCCGACCTTTTGGGCAGCCTCCGCAACTGCCGTGGCTTCGGCGCGCTCTTTGGCTACCTTGGCGAGATGCGCTGCTTCGACCTGGACGGAGTCAGGGGTCTGAGTGCCCATCGGCTTCAATGTGTCGTCGTGAATCATGGCAACTCCCATAGCGTCCTGAGGCCACAGCACGTGACGTGCCTTCTAGCCAAAAGGACTGCGTGCCTTCTGGCAGGCTGGAGCTGATCCCGTACCGCCGGCTACACCGGGGCTACACGGCCTACATGAGGAATCGGCAAGTGAGCACCTGTTAACTCGATGCGCCTGATGGATGTTGGTGCCGGCGAGAAGAGTCGAACTCCCGACCTTCGCATTACGAATGCGCTGCTCTACCAACTGAGCTACGCCGGCCTGCGCCGCCGACCGAGGCCGAGGCGAGCCCGTAATTCTAGCCGAGCGCTCTCACTTCATCGCGAACTCGGCGAGCTTCTTCGGAACGGCGACGTTCTTCAGTGTCGCGTAGACCGGCAAGCCGTTGCGGTAGGCCGGATAGTCCTCGCCGGCGATCAGCGGCGTCAGGTAACGGCGGCATTTTTCGGTGATACCGAAACCGTCTTCGCTGATGAAATCGCGCGGCATGAGCTTCTCGACGTTGGCCACGTCGGCCAGATCGGCCACTCCGATCTTCCAGCGATAGGGAACGTCGGACGTGCGCTCGATCGTCGGCATCACTGCGTTGGCGCCCTTCAGTGCCAACTCGACGGCGCGCCGCCCGAGGTCGTAGGCCTGCTTCACGTCGGTCCTCGAGGCGATGTGCCGAGCGGCGCGCTGCAGGTAGTCGGCAACGGCCCAGTGGAACTTGTGGCCGAGCGCATCGCGGATCATGTTCGCCACCACCGGCGCGGCGCCGCCGAGCTGGGCGTGGCCGAAGGCGTCGCGCGAGCCTTGCTCGGCGAGGAAGGTGCCGTTGGCGTGATGCGCGCCTTCGGAGACGACGACGGTGCAGTAGCCATGCCTCTTGACGAGTGCGTCGACGCGGGCGATGAACTTCTTTTCGTCGAACGCGATTTCCGGGAACAGGATGACGACCGGAATGCCGTGCGACTCGATCAAGCCACCGGCAGCGGCGATCCAGCCGGCGTGCCGGCCCATGACCTCGAGCACGAAAACCTTGGTCGACGTGCGCGCCATGGATCGGACGTCGAACGACGCTTCCAGGGCCGAGACGGCCACGTATTTCGCCACGGAGCCGAAGCCCGGGCAGCAGTCGGTGATCGGCAGGTCGTTGTCGACCGTTTTCGGCACGTGGATCGCCTGCAGCGGGTAACCCATCGATTCGGAAAGCTGGCTTACCTTGAAGCAGGTGTCGGCCGAATCGCCGCCGCCGTTGTAGAAGAACCAGGCGATGTCGTGGGCGCGAAAGACCTCGATCAGCCGCTCGTATTCGCGCCGGTTCGTCTCGAGAGACTTCAGCTTGTAGCGGCACGAGCCGAAGGCGCCCGCCGGCGTCGAGCGCAGGGCACGAATGGCCGCGGCCGACTCCTTGCCGGTGTCGATCAGATCTTCGGTCAGCGCGCCGATGATGCCGTTGCGGCCAGCGTAGACCGAGCCGATGCGGTCGCGATGCGCGCGCGCTGTCTCGATGACGCCGCAGGCCGACGCGTTGATGACGGCGGTGACGCCGCCCGATTGCGCGTAGAACGCGTTCTTCTTCTTCGGCGGCTTGCGAGCGGTGGCCATGTCAGCTGGCCAGGGCGCGCGACACGATCTCCTGCGTGTCGTTCGAGAGCTTCGGGTGCGCCGCGACGCGGCCGATCGCTTCGCGTGCTGCGCTGCGATACGGCTCCGCCAGCCGCGCCCAGCGGTCGAGCGCGCGGGCGACGCGCGAAGCGAGCTGCGGGTTCACCGCGTCGAGCTGGAGCACGCGATCGACCCAGAAGGCGTAGCCGGCGCCATCGGCGCGGTGAAAGCCCGCCGGGTTGCCCATGCAGAAAGTACCGATGACGCTGCGCGCGCGATTGGGGTTCGCCAGGCTGAAATCGGGGTGCTTCAGCAGTTGCTTGACGCGCTCGAAGACGCGGCCGTCACGCTCCGGTGCGGTGGCCTGCAGCGAGAACCACTTGTCGAGCACGAGCGCGTCGGACTTGAACAGCGCGTGGAAGCGATCGAGGGCGGCATCGGCAAGATCCGAGCCCGAGACGAGCAGAGCGTTGAGTGCGCCTTGCCGGTCGGTCATGTTGGCGGCGTCCTTGAAGCGCTGGTAAGCGCGGCCGGGCCAGACCGAGTCGCCGCGCGCCACGGCGTCGACGCACAGCATTGCCAGCGCCAGGTTGGCAAGCGCCCGCCGGCCGGCCGATTCGGGGTCGGTCGAATAGCTGCCGCCCACTTGGTTCGATTCGAAGATGGATTGCCAATCGGCCGCGAGTGCTTCGGCGAGCTGGCGCCGCATCGCCTCGCGAGCGGCGTGGATGCGCTGCGGATCGACGCTTGCCATCTGCTCGGCGATGTAGACCTCGCTCGGCAACGTGAGCACGAGCTCCTTGAAGGCGGCGTCGAGCGAGGGGCTTTGCAGCATGTCTCGCATAGCGTCGACGAAGCCGGCGTCGAGCGGGCTCGCGTCGTTGCTTTCCGCCGCCGCGACGAGCCGGCTCAAGGCCAGCCGCTGTCCCGCTTCCCAGCGGTTGAACGGGTCGCTGTCGTGGCGCAGCAAAAGGAGCAGCTCGACGTCGCCCAAGCCATCGACCAGACGGATCGGCGCCGAAAAGCCGCGTAGCAGCGAAAGAACCGGCGCTTGCTCGACGCCGACGAAAGTGAAGAAGGCCCTGGCCTCGTCGAGCACGAGCAGGCGCTCGGTCGCGACGGCGGATTCCGGCTCGTCTTCGAGGCGCATCGCCAAGGCAGTGCCGTCACGACCGATCAGCCCGATCGCCAGCGGAATCACGAACGGCTCGTTCGCCGAAACGCCGGTCGAGACCGCGACCGATTGTTCTAGGCCGAGCGTGTAGGTGCGCGAGGGCGCGTCGTAGCGGCCGCGCGCGGTGACCCGCGGCGTGCCGGCCTGCGCGTACCAGCGCTTGAACTGGGGCAGCCGGGTGGCCAGCTCGCTGCCCGGGTTGGCGTCGGCGATCGATTGCGCGAAGTCGTCGCAGGTGACGGCGTGGCCATCGTGCCGCTCGAAGTAGAGCGTCATGCCCCGCGCAAAGCCTTCGCGGCCGACGAGGGTCTGCATCATGCGGACGACCTCCGCCCCTTTTTCGTAGACGGTGGCGGTGTAGAAGTTGTTGATCTCGACGTAGCTGTCGGGCCGCACCGGATGGGCCATCGGCCCGGCATCCTCGGAGAACTGGATCTGGCGCAGCGACCGCACGTCCTCGATGCGCTTGACGGCGCGGGCCGTGCGGCTGGCCAGCATGTCCATGCTGAATTCCTGATCGCGAAAGACCGTCAGGCCTTCCTTCAGGCTCAGCTGGAACCAGTCGCGGCAGGTGATGCGGTTGCCGGTCCAGTTGTGGAAGTACTCGTGGCCGACCACCGACTCGATCGCCGCAAAGTCGGCATCGGTCGCCGTCGCCGCGGTCGCCAGCACGTACCTGGTGTTGAAGATGTTGAGGCCCTTGTTCTCCATCGCGCCCATGTTGAAGTCGCCCACAGCGACGATCATGAAGCGCTCGAGATCGAGCGACAGGCCGAAGCGCGCTTCGTCCCACACCACCGAGGCCACCAGCGAATTCATCGCGTGCTCGGTCTTGTCGAGGTCGCCGCGCCGCACCCACACTTGGAGCAGGTGGTCCTTGCCGGAGCGCGAGCGGATGTGCTGCTCGCGGCCCACCAGATCGGCGGCGACGAGCGCGAACAGATAGCTCGGCTTCGGGAATGGGTCGTGCCATTTCGCGAAGTGGCGGCCCGACCCAGGTTCACCGAGGTCGCCCTGCTCGACGAGGTTGCCGTTCGAAAGCAGCACCGGGTACGCCGTCTTGCTGGCGCGCAGCAGCACCGTGTATTCGGCCATCACATCGGGCCGGTCGAGGAAGTAGGTGATGCGGCGAAAGCCTTCGGCCTCGCACTGCGTGAAGAAGCCGCCCTGCGACGTGTACAGGCCCGAAAGCTGAGTGTTCTTCTCGGGCGCACAGGTATTCTTGATCTCGAGCGTGAAGCTGCCTTCGGGCAGGTTGTCGATGATGAGAAATCCGTCTTCGTGGCGAAACGACACCGACGCACCGTCGACCAGGCAGCGGATCAGCGTGATGTCTTCGCCGTGCAGCTTGAGCGGCCCGGGCGCGACGGCGGCGTTGCGCTCGATCTGCATCTTGTTGCTGACCAGCGTCTTCGCCGGGTCCAGGTCGAACGTGAGGTCGACCCTCCTGATCCAGTAGGGAGGCGCCGCGTAGTCTTCGCGGCGGACGAGGGGGGCAGTGCCTTCGCGCATGGAACGGTTCCTTGTCTGTCTCTTCTGATTGTCAGACGCCTTGCTTCAGGCTCGCTTCGATGAATGGATCGAGGTCGCCGTCGAGCACCTTCTGGGTGTTGCTGACCTCGACGTTGGTACGCAGGTCCTTGATGCGGCTCTGGTCGAGCACGTAGCTCCTGATCTGGTGGCCCCAGCCGACGTCGGTCTTCGAGTCTTCGAGCTTCTGCTGCGCCGCCATGCGGATCCGCAGCTCGTGCTCGTAGAGACGCGAGCGCAGCATCTGCCATGCTTCGTCGCGGTTCCTGTGCTGCGAACGGTCGTTCTGGCACTGCACGACGATGTTGGTCGGCAAGTGAGTCAGCCGCACAGCCGAGTCGGTCTTGTTGATGTGCTGGCCGCCGGCGCCCGAGGCGCGAAAGGTATCGACGCGCACATCGGCCGGGTTGATGTCGATCTCGATCGAGTCGTCGACCTCCGGGTAGACGAAGACGCTGGCGAACGAGGTGTGGCGGCCGCCGGCGGAGTCGAACGGGCTCTTTCTCACCAGCCGATGGACGCCGGTCTCGGTGCGTAGCAGGCCGAATGCGTACTCACCCTCGACCTTGATCGTCGCGCTCTTGATGCCGGCGACGTCGCCTTCGCTTTCTTCCATCACCTCGGTCTTGAAGCCCTTTTTTTCACAGTACTTCAGGTACTGGCGCAGCAGCATGGCGCACCAGTCGCAGGCTTCGGTGCCGCCGGCGCCGGCTTGCAGATCGAGGAAGCAGTTGCTCGGGTCGGCGGGGTTGTTGAACATGCGCCGGAACTCGAGCTCGGCGACGGTCGATTCGAGCTTGGCCGCGTCGGCCTCGATGGCGAGCAGGCCGTCGAAGTCCGCGTCGGCCTTCGACATGTCGTAGAGCTCGGTGTTGTCCGAGAGATTCGACGTCAGGTGATCGATCGTCTCGACCACCGTGGCAAGCGCGCGCTTCTCGCGGCCGAGCTCCTGGGCTCGCTTCGGCTCGTTCCAGACGTTCGGATTTTCGAGGGCGGCGTTGACCTCGTTCAGGCGCAGTGCTTTGCGGTCGTAGTCAAAGATACCCCCGAAGGTCGATCGTGCGCTTGGTCAGGTCGGCCAGGCGATTGCCGATGGCATTGATGTGTTCGACGTCCATGGGGGTCTCTCTAATTCGTATCGCTTCGGGAAGGGCGCGATTCTGACAGGAACGTCTCGAGCAGCCGGGCGATGTCCTCGGGGCGGTCGTGGTGGAGCATGTGTCCGGCCGGCGAGACGATGTGCCGCTCGACGTCGGAGATCAGGTTCAGCCGCTCGTGGAACTCTGACTTGGTGAAGCGGCCGCCCCACCAGATGGAGATGTCGGTCCGGTCGCCTTCGACCCACATCACCGGCGCCGTGATCCGCTTCCAGCACTCCAGCCATTCGTCGACGTTGGCGAGCAAGGGGCTGGCGCGCTTGTGGTTCGGATCGGCGAGCAACTGCCACGATTCGGCCGCGCCCTTGGCGCCGACCACGGGCGTCGACCAGTGTCCGGCCAGCCACGCCGCCCGGTCGGCGCGAAGCAGCGGGTTGGTCTTTTGCAGGCGCGCGGCAACGGCTTGCAGCGAGTCGTAGGGACGCAGTTGCTCTTGCGTCTTCAACGCGTCGAGCCAGGCGGCGAAGCGCTTCGGCGCGCTCGACGGCGGCGAGCGCGGCATGCCAAAGCCTTCGAGGTTGACGAGCCGACGCACGCGCTCCGGCCGCACGCCGGCATAGAGCGTGGCGACGTTGCCGCCCATGCTGTGGCCGAGCAGGTCGACCGGTGCGCGATCGACGCCGAAGAGCGCATCGAGCACCATTTCGAGATCGCCGAGATATTCGGCGAAGAAATAAGTATCGGCGGCCGGCGTGTCACTGGCGCCGAAGCCGCGCCAGTCGAGCGCGAGCACGTGGCGATCGATCGGCAGGGCATCGACCACGAACTGGAACGACGCGGCCACGTCCATCCAGCCGTGCAGCATGAGGAGCGGGGGGCGACCGTCGGTCGAGGGCCGGGCTTCACCCCATTCCAGCAGATGATGGCGCAGGCCGCGGGCCTCGACGAAGCGGCTTCGTGCCTCGCGCCGGGGCAGGTAAGGGGTAACGCTCATCGGAGTACCTTGGTGCTTCGCACTCCGCTATTCGCCGCTGGAGGGCGGCTAGGCGGGCTCATGCGATCGCGGTTCGCTGGCGGGCCCGTTCGGGCGATCGGAACACTGTAAGCGCTAGGCGGTGCCGCGACTGCCACGCAGGCGACATGCGGCCGGCACAGGTCGGCGATGCAGAATGGCTGTCATGGCCGCTTCGTCCTCCGCCTTTTCGATACGCGCCGCCGAACCCCGGGATCTCGAAGCGATCGTCGGCCTGATCGCTGGGCTCGCCGAGTTCGAGCGCTTGACGCATCTGCTCGAGGTCACGGCCGAGAAGCTGAGCCCGCATCTTTTCGGTGAACGACCGGTCGCGGAAGCGCTGGTCGTGGAAAAGGAGGGCGGCCTTGTCGCCTTCGCCCTCTTCTTCACCAACTTTTCGACTTTCCTCGCCAAGCCGGGGCTCTATCTCGAAGACCTCTTCGTGCTGCCCGAACATCGTGGCGAAGGCATCGGCGAAGCCTTGCTGACGCGCCTGGCGCAGCTCGCCGACGAGCGCGGCTGCGGCCGCTTCGAATGGAGCGTGCTCGACTGGAACGAGAGCGCGATCCGTTTCTACAAGCGCATGGGCGCAACCGTCATGCCGGACTGGCGCATCTGTCGGGTCGCCGGTGACGCCCTCGCTTCGTTCGCAAGGCGCGGCGACAGCGATGGCTGAGGCTCGCGCCGACGAAGGCGTCGACGACTACGCGGCGCTGCACGCCGGCTTTCGCTGGCAGGTGCCGGCCCGTTTCAACCTCGCCGAGGTGTGCTGCACCCGCTGGGCCCGCGAGACGCCGAACGCGATCGCGGTTCGCTACGAGCACGAGAACGGCACGCGCCGCGACTTCAGCTACGCCGAGCTCGACGCCGATGCCGGCCGTCTCGCCGCCGCGCTGCGGGCGCGCGGCGTGCAGCGCGGCGAACGCGTCGCCATCGTCATGC
>JALYSL010000376.1 GCA_030854825.1 Pseudomonadota bacterium | reverse complement strand
ACGCTATAACGATCGGCATGTCCGCGGAAACTTGGAAGTTCGCGCCCGCCTACGAGCTGCCTCACTGGCCGTTCGTCGCGCCGCCCGACCTGGCGACCAGCGATCGCATCCGCTACCCGGTCGTCATCGCCGGCGGCGGCCTGGCCGGGCTCACGCTCGCCTGCGACCTCGCTTTGCGCGGCGTCCGCGCCGTGCTGCTCGACGAAGACGATACGGTCGGCGTGCGCGGCGCCTCGTCGCGGGGCATCTGCTACGCGCAAAAGAGCCTCGAGATTTTCGAGCGGCTCGGCGTCTACGAACGCATCCGCGCCAAGGGCATCACTTGGTCGGTCGGCCGCACTTTCTCGGGCGAAGACGAGCTCTACGCCTTCAACCTCAAAGACGAGAGCCAGTCGGAGCAGCCGCCCTTCATCAACTTGCAGCAGTTCTATCTCGAGTGGTTCCTGGTCGATCGCATCGTCGAGCTGGGCGGCACCGACTTGCGCTGGAAGAACAAGGTGCTCGCCGTCGAGAACGCCGAAGACGGTGTCGTCGTCGAGGTCGAGACGCCCGCCGGCGCCTACGCGCTCGAGTGCGACTGGTTCATCGACGCCACCGGCGCCAACAGCCGCATCCGCGATGCCATGGGCCTCGAGATCAACGCCTCGCGCGGCACCGATCGCTGGTGCATCAGCGACGTGAAATTCAAGGTGCCGTTCGCCGCCGAGCGCTGGACCTGGATCGACGCACCGTTCAACGAAGGCCGCGCCGTCTGGCAGCACCTGATGGCCGACGACGTCTGGCGGCTCGACTACCAGATGAGCGAGCACGCCGATCCGGAGTCGATCAGCCAACCGGAGGTCGCCGGTGCGCGGCTGCGCCAGCAACTCGGGCCCGGTGTCGAGTTCGAGTTCGTCTGGATCGGCCCGTACGGCTATCGCGATCACCTGCTCGAGACCTTCCGCGTCGACCGCACGATCTTCATCGGCGACGCCGCCCACGTCGTCTCGCCGTTCGGTGCGCGCGGCGGCAACAATGGCATCCAGGACGCCGCCAACCTCGGCTGGAAGCTGGCGCTGGTGCTGGCCGGCGACGCTGGCGAAGCGCTCATCGACAGCTATCACGACGAGCGCTATGCGGCCGCGGCCGAGAACCTGCGCATCACGAGCCGCACGTCGCGCTTTCTGGCGCCGCGCAGCGCCGCCGAGCACCGCATTCGCCGCGCCGTCGCGATGCTCGCGCGCAAGCACGAGTTCGCGCGGCGCCTGTCGAACACCGGCCGCATGGCGCAAGCCAACGACTACCCGCCGTCGTCGTGGTCGAAAGACGGCGCCCGCTCGGTGCAGAACGTCGCCTTTGGCGGCACGACGCTGATGCGCTGCCTGTCGTGCGGCACCCGCCTTCTCGGCGTCGCGGTCAGCGCCGATGCGGCGACGCTCGATCGCCTCATCGCCCTGCAGGCTCGCTGGCCGATCGACTTTTTGGCCGTCGAAGAGAGCAGCCCGCTGGCCGCGCACCTGGGCGCGGCCGCGGGAACGCTCGTCGTCGTCCGGCCCGATGCGTATGTCGCGGCCCGCGTCGCAGCGGCGAGCGCGGCGCGGATCGAAGAGGCGTTGCGAGCCACTTTGTCGCTCGATGCCCCGCCGTGCGCCGCCACGCGCGCCGCATCGGCCGCGCTTCGATGAAAACGCACGCCAACATCCCCGACGCTGACGGCTTTTATGAAGCCTGGCTGCGTGCCCACGAAGGACTGAGCGACGCCGAGAGCACCGACCTCGACGCGCGCCTCGTCTTGTTGCTCGCCAACCAGGTCGGCGATCAGGCGGTGCTGCTCGCCTGCATCGCCGAAGCGCGCCGCACCGCGCACGGCGTTGCTCAGCCGCCGTCGGCCCAAGGGTCGTAGGTTCCGACGCTCCACAGGCGCCCTTCCGGGTCGGTGCAGGTGAAGCCGCGGCCGCCGTGGTCCTGGTCCTTGATGTCGATCACGACCGTCCAGCCTTCGGCCCGGGCCCGCACGTGGACGGCGTCGGCATCGACGACGACGATATAGACGCTCTGGGTCTCGAAGCCACCGATCTGGTCGGGCTGGCGAATGTGCTTGCCGTAGGCTGACCCGTTCTCGGCCGAGCCCAGCATGATCATGCCGCCGCCGAGACGGAGCTGGGCGTGGGCGATGGTGTTGTCGGGGCCGGGCACGACCAGGTGCTTCTCGAAGCCGATCACGCGGCACAACCATTCGATCGCGGCCGGTGCGTCGCGGTAGCGCAGGCCGGGAATGACCGAGCTGCGGGCGGAAGTCGTCGTCATGGGAAGCTCCTCGAGGCCGCGGCGGAGGCGAGAGAATCGCACCTCCGCTCAGCGAGACGCCGATGTTGCAGCTTCACTACTTTCCTGGCAACGCCAGCCTGATTCCCCACATCGTGCTCGAGGAGCTCGGCCTGAAGTTCGAGTTGCTGTACGTCGACCGCGCCGTCGCCGCGCACAAGTCCGACGCTTACCTGGCGCTCAATCCGAACGGCCTGATTCCCGTGCTTGTCGATCGCGCCGACACCGGCGGCGCGACGCCGCTGGTGCTCTACGAGACGGCCGCGATCTGCCTGCACCTCGCCGACACGCATCCGACCGCAGCCCTGTTGCCGCCGCTCGGCACGGCCGAGCGTGCGCACGCCTACAAGTGGCTGGCCTGGCTCACCAACACGCTGCAGGCGACGCTCATCGTCTACTTCTATCCCGAGCGCTGGGCCGACGACGCGGCCGCCATCCTGCAAGTGAAGGCGCACGCCGAAACGAAGATCGACGCGATGCTCGATCAGCTCGGCAGCGAGTTCGCGCGGCACGCCGGCCCGTGGCTGCTGGGCGAGCGCTTCAGCGTGCTCGATCCCTATGCGTTCGTGCTGTGTCGCTGGACGCGCGGCTTTGCCCGGCCGGCCCGCGAGCGCGCCGCGCTCAAGCCTTGGCTCGACCGCATGCTGGCCCGGCCGGCGGTGCAGCGGGCCGTCGCGGCCGAAAAACTGCAGGGCACCGTGGTCTGAAGCTCAGGGCCGGCCGTGGCCGCGCCGCGAGCGCACAGCGGCGGCCAGTGCCTGCAAGGCCGGCACCGTCTGGGCGAAGCCGATGCAGGCATCGGTGATCGAGACGCCGTGCTTCAGCGGCTTTCCCGGCACCAGCTCCTGGCGTCCGCCTTCGAGGTGGCTTTCGATCATCACGCCGGCGATGCGCGACTCGCCGGCCTCTATCTGCGCCGCCACCTCGGCGACGACGTCAAGCTGGCGCTCGTGGTTCTTGCTGCTGTTGCCGTGCGAGACGTCGATCATGAGACGCTCGCGCAGGCCGGCCGCGCGCAGCGTCTCGCCACTCGCGGCGACGTGGGCGGCGTCGTAGTTCGGCAGCTTGCCGCCACGCAGGATCAAGTGGCAATCGTCGTTGCCGCGCGTCTCGAAGATGGCGGCCACGCCCATCTTCGTCATGCCCATGAAGGCGTGCGGCGCGCGGGCCGCGAGGATCGCATCGGCGGCGACCTTGATGCTGCCGTCGGTGCCGTTCTTGAAGCCGACCGGGCAGCTCAAGCCCGAGGCGAGCTGGCGATGGCTCGGGCTCTCGGTGGTGCGCGCGCCTATCGCGCCCCAGGCGACGAGGTCGGCGATGAACTGCGGGCTGAGCAGGTCGAGGAATTCGGTGCCCGTCGGTACGCCGAGCATCGTCAGCTCGAGCAGGAGGGATCGCGCCCGCTCGAGGCCTTCGTTGATGGCGAAGCTGCCGTCGAGATGCGGGTCGTTGATGTAGCCCTTCCAGCCGAGCGTGGTGCGAGGCTTCTCGAAGTAGGCGCGCATGATGAGCATCAGGTCGCCGCGCAGATCGTCGGCCACCGCCTTCAGCCGCTGTCCGTATTCGATCGCCTGGTCGTGGTCGTGGATCGAGCACGGGCCGACGACGACGACGAGCCGGTCGTCGCGGCCATGCAGCACGTCGGCGATGGCGGCGCGGCTCGATTCGACGAGCGCCAGCGTGCCGTCGTGCACGGGCACGCGCTCCTGCAGCAGGGCCGGCGTGATCAGCGGCCGGACCGCGCCGATGCGCACGTCGTCGATGCGTGTCAGGTCGAGCGTGCTGTCGCGCCGGCCGACTTCGCGGTCGTGAAGGGGGTCGTCGATGGAGCTCATGTCGGCGAGCGTCGGTCAGTGGCCGGGCTCATTTGCCCGGGGCGGGCGCTGGCGGTGTCGGCCACGGTCGCGGCGTCGGGCGCAGCGTTTCCCAGGCGCGCGCGACCCGCAGCACGCCGAGGTCGTCGTGGCGCTTGCCGGCGATCTGC
>JALYSL010000364.1 GCA_030854825.1 Pseudomonadota bacterium | reverse complement strand
GCGGCCGCCGAGCCTTCAGTCGTCAGCATGCCGGCTGCCGAATGCGGCGATTCGCCGTCGATGGAAAAGACGTAGAGGACGCCGCCGCGCGGTGGAAAGCCGGGCTGCGCGGAGCTCACCATCGCCGCCCCGCCGACGCCCGAATAGATCGCCACGTACTGGCGCTTGTCGGGGCCGAGGTAGCTCATCGGCTGGCCGATGATTCCCGAGCTGAGTTTCTGCGACCACAGCACCTTGCCGCTGCGGGCATCGACAGCGCGAAACCAGCCGTCGACCGTGCCGTAGAAGACGATGTCTCCGGCCGTCGCCAGAGTGCCGCTCATCACCATGAACTGCTCCTTGATCGACCAGGCCTTCTTGCCTGCCACCGGATCCCAGGCCATGAACTCGCCCCAGTTGCCACCCGGCGCAGCGTGGCGTGTCATTTCCATGCCGTCGTACGGCGTGCCGGGAATGTACGACTGCGGGTGATCGGTCACGTCCATGCAGAGGTTGAAGATGCCGGCATAGACGAGGCCCGTGCGTGGCGAGAAGGCCGAGGGCTGCCAGTCCTTGCCGCCGATGTCGGGCGGGCAAACGTTCGAGAGCTTGACGTTCGGCTTGGGCTGCGCCTCGGCGACGACCTTCGGCATGCCGGACTTCAGGTCGATGCCATGCGACCAGTTCTGATACGCGAACGGCTCCGCGCTCAGCACTTCGCCGGTAATGCGATCCATCGTGTACGCGAACGAGTTGCGATCGAAGTGGACGAGCACCTTGCGCGGCTTGCCGTCGAATGTCAGATCGAGCAGCACGTTCTCGTTGACGCCGTCGTAGTCCCACTGATCGTGCGGCGTGAACTGGTAGGCCCACTTGGCCTTGCCGGTGGTCGCGTCGCGGGCGAAGACGGCGCTCGTCCAGAGGTTGTAGCCGGGCCGCTGTGACGGCACGCGCGGGCCGGGGTTGCTGGTGCCGTAGTAGATGAGGTTGGTTTCGGGGTCGTACGAGACCCAGCCCCAGACGGCGCCAGCGCCGGTCTTCCACATGCCCGCGGGCCAGGTCGTCTTGCCGAGGTCCTTGCCTTTCATCCACGAATAGAAGGGCTTGAAGTCGGAGTCGATGAGAACGTCCTTGTCGGTGCCGCTGCTGTGGGCGCGCCAGACTTCCTTGCCGGTCTTCACGTCGAGCGCTGCGAGCCAACCCCAGACGCCGAGCTCGCCGCCGCTGTTGCCGACATAGACCTTGTCGCCGACGACGAAAGGCGCCATCGTCATCGTGCCGCCCTTGGTGACGTCGCCCATCTTCGTTCGCCAGACCTCCTTGCCGGTCTTGGCATCGAGGGCGATCGTGTGATCGTCGAGCAGGTTGTAGATGAGCTTGCCGTCGGCGTAGACGCTGCCGCGGTTGACGGTGTCGCAGCAGGCCTTGCCGATGGCCAGCGGTGTCGGCTTCGGGTCGTACGACCACTTGATCGGCGCGCCGGTCTTGGAGAGGTCGAGCGCATAGGCGAGGTCCGGAAACGGCGTGACGATGTACATCGTGTCGCCGACGACGAGCGGCGCTGCTTCGTGGCCGTTCGGCGTCCCATCGGAAAAGCTCCAGGCGACGCGCAGCTTGGCGACGTTGCCGGCGTTGATCTGGTCGAGCGGGCTGTAGCGCGTGTTGGCGTAGTCGCGCGCCTGGCTATGCCATTCGCCCGGCGGATCGTTCGGTGCGAAATTCGCGTGCGCGTCGTTCAGCGGCTGGCCTTGCGTGCTCGCGCTCGCGGCCTTCATGGCCGGCTCGGGGATGGTCGCGTCTGCGACGGGCGGGGCGGTGCCTGTGCCGAGGGCCGAGGGCTGGAGTCCCGCCGGATGCGCGGGCGGCGCCGAGGCCTGCGCCAGTGCGTCGGCGGTGGGAACGAGCAGCAGGGCCAACGAAGCCGCGAGGCTCCAGTACAGCGTCGGTCGGGTGGCGACGGCGGTGATTCTCGATGTCATGGAGGTGGTCCGAAGAAGGAGTCGATCGATCAGCGCAGCCGCGCGACGTAGTTCGAGACTGCGCCGATCTCGGAATCGGTCATACGCGCAGCAACGATCCGCATCATGGCGCCCGGGTCGCTGGTGCGACTGCCGGCGCGAAAGTGCCGCAGTTGTTCGGCGATGTACGAAGCATGCTGACCGGCCAGGCGGGGGAACATTTCGGTCAAGCCGTTGCCGCTTGTTCCGTGACACGACGCGCAGGAGGCGACGTTCTTCTTGGCGAGCCCTGAGAGATAGATCCTCTGGCCATCGGCGCGGCTGCGGCGAGGCGTGTCGACCAAGCGGATCGGCTGCAGCGGCTGGCGCGCGAAGTAGCCGGAAACGCGCCTCATTTCGTCGGCACTCAGGTTGACGGCGATCGCACCCATCACGCCGTTAGCCCGTTGGCCTCCTTGCGCGGCGAAGGCATGCAGTTGGCGCTCGAGATACGGCTCGATCTGGCCGGCGAGCGACGGCACCCCGGGACGCTCGCTGTTGCCATCGAGCCCGTGGCAGGCGGCGCAAACCCGGCCGACCAGCGCCTCCGTCGCGACCGGCTGGTGCGGCATCGCGTCTTGCGCGTGGACCGGAACGACCATGGCCATCATCGCGGATGTCAGTAGGTTGCGGACCTGCACGAGATCACTCTTTCGACACCGCGAGCGCCTTGCGAGATGTGGCGACAAGGTCGGCGTCGACCACCGAGGCTCGGTTGCCCCAGGCGTTGCGAATGTAGGTGACGACGTCGGCGATCTCGCGGTCGTCGAGCTTGCGGCCGAACGCCGGCATGGCGAGGTACGAGCCTTGACCGGGCGCGGGTGGGACGGCCGCGCCTTCCAGAACGATCCTCACCACACTCGCCGGCTCGCGAGCCTGGATCGCCGAGCTTGCGGTGAGCGTGGGAAACACGTGGGTGATTCCCGTGCCGTCGTCCATGTGGCAGGCGGTGCAGTTGTCGACGAACAGGCCTTCGCCGCGCGCGAGGGCCCGCGCATCGACGCTCTGGACCGGCGCCTCGTCGTGCAGCGGCGGCACGCTCTTGAGGTACGTCGCCACCGCGGCGAGGTCGGCGTCGCTGTAGAAGCGCGTCGACTTCGTCACCACCTCGGCCATCGGCCCGGCGGCGGCCGTGCGGGCATTGGCGCCGGTCTTCAAATAGGAGACGATGTCGCCTTCGCTCCAGGCGCCGAGCCCGGCCCGGCGTTCGCCGCGCAGGCTGGGCGCGAACCAGCCGTTGTGGTGGCCCCCTTTGGTGTAGCCGCCCGAGAGCGCGTCGTTTCGATGCGCACCGCCGAAATAGCCCTTGGGCGTGTGGCAGTCACCACAGTGGCCGAGGCCCTCGACCAGGTAGGCGCCGCGATTCCATTGCGCCGACTTCTGCGCATCCGGCTTGAACGTGCCTTCGTCGAAGTAGAGCAGGTTCCATCCGGCCAACGAACCGCGCCATCTCATCCACCAGGCGAGATCGATCGGCTTGCTGGGCTCGTGCACGGCAGCGACGCTGTCGAAGTAGTCCTTCAGCGCATCGCTGTCTTCGCGCGTGACTTTCGTGAACCACGGATACGGGAAGGCCGGGTAGAGATGCTTTCCTTCGTCGTCGTGGCCGGTGTGCATGGCACGGTAGAAATCGTCCTTCGACCAGCCGCCGATTCCGGTCTCGCGATCCGAAGTGATGTTGGGCGTGTAGATCTTGCCGAAGCCAGTGTCGATAGGAAGGCCGCCCGCGAATGGCTTGCCTCCGGGCGCTGTGTGGCAGGCAGTGCAGTCGCCGAGTTGCGCCAGATATTGGCCTCTTTCGACAGGAGTTTGCGGTGCCGGTTCAACGCGTGGGCTTGCCGCGCTTGCTGCGCTTGCAGCGCCGTCG
>JALYSL010000354.1 GCA_030854825.1 Pseudomonadota bacterium | reverse complement strand
AGACGGCGGCGCCGCGGCCGACTGGTTCTTCAAGCAGCGCGAGTTCGTGATCCGCAGCGGCACCTTGCGCTGGGTCGACGAGGCCCGCCAGGCACCGCCGCTGGTGCTTTCGGGCGTCGACATCGTTGTTCGCAACGGCCTGCGCGGCCACGCCCTGCGCGTCGACGCGACACCGCCGGCCGAGTGGGGCGATCGCTTCAGCATCCGCGGCCGTTTCGTCCAGCCGATCTTCGCCCGCGCCGGCGACTGGCGTCGCTGGAGCGGCAGTGTCTATGCGGAGCTGCCTCGCGCCGATGTCCGTGAGCTGCGCCGGCACGTCGATCTGCCGTTCGAGCTGAGCGAAGGCGACGGCGCCTTGCGCGGCTGGTTCGAGGTCAACGAAGGCCGACCGGAGAACGCGACGGTCGATGTCTCGCTGCGCGCTGTCTCGCTGCGTCTCGACAAGAGCGTCGAGCCGCTCGCCTTCGAGCAGATCGAGGGCCGGATCGTCGCCGAGCAGAAAGGCGATCGCACGTCGATCGGTGTGCGCGGATTCGGCTTCGTCACCGGCGACGGCATTCGCTGGCCGAAGGGCGACATGAGCGTCGCCTGGCACCAGCCGGAGGGCAAGGACGTCGATGCCGGTGAATTCGCTGCCGGTCGTCTCGACGTCGGCGTCATGGCCGCCGTCGCCGGTCGCGTCCCGCTCGGCGCGGCGCTGCGCAACTTGCTTGCCGACGTCCACCCGCAGGGCGTCATCACGAAGCTGGCTGTGCACTGGGACGGGCCGCTCGATGCGCCCGCCCACTACCAGGTCGATGGCGCCTTGAGCGGCCTGTGGCTGAGCGCTCGCGCCGCGCCGCAAGCCGACGCGGTCGGCCGGCCCGGGCTCAGCAACGCGACGATCCAGTTGCACGCCAATCAGGGCGGCGGCGAAGCACGCGTCGGCGTGAAGGCGGGGGTTCTCGACTTCCCCGGTGTCTTCGCCGAAGCGGCTGTGCCGCTCGATCGTTTCGACGCCAAGCTCACGTGGAAGATCGTGCCCACCGACCGCGCCGACGCGCCGGCGATCACGGTCAAGGTCGAAAACGCCCGTTTCGCCAACGCCGATGCCGAGGGCGAGCTGAGCGCGACCTGGCGCACCGGCACCGGTGCAGACCTCGGGCGTGGCGGGCGTTACCCCGGCGTGCTCGAGCTCGACGGCTTGGTCTCCCGCGCGCAGGCGGCGCGCACCGTGCGATACCTGCCGCTCGGCCTGCCCGATTCCTTGCGCACCTATGTGGGCCGCGCCGTGCGTGGCGGCACGATCTCGAGCGCGAGCATTCGCGTTCGTGGCGATCTCTGGGACTTTCCGTTTCACAACGCCAAGAGCAATCGCGACGGCGAATTCCGCATCGCTGCGAAGGTCGACGACCTGACACTGGCCTATGTGCCGCCGCGCGTGCCGGCCATCGCCTCGACCGCTGTCGCGAGCGATCCGGCGCCGTTGCCCTGGCCGCCATTGACGGCGGTATCTGGCGAACTCGTCATCGAGCGTACTTCGCTCGAGGTTCGCAACGCCAAGGCGCGGCTGGCCGGCGTTGAGTGGAACCGGATCCACGCCGCCATCGCTCAGCTCGGCGAGCACGCCCAGCTCGACGTCGACGGCAACGCCCGCGGCGCGCTGGCCGACATGCTGCGCTACGTCAACACGACGCCGATCGGCCGCTGGACCGGCCATGCGCTGGCGAACGCGACGGCCAGCGGCAGCGCTGACCTCAAGCTCGCCCTGGCCATTCCACTCGACGATCCGAGCCAGACCCGCGTCAAGGGCAGCCTCGCACTCGCCGGCAACGACGTGCGCGTCACGCCGGATACGCCGCTTCTGGCGGCCGCCAAGGCGCGCGTCGATTTCACACAGTCCTCGTTCAGCGTCGCGGCAGCTAGCGCGCACGTGCTCGGCGGCGACCTCGCTTTCGAAGGCGGATCGCAAGGCACCAACGTGCAGCGCTTCAATGGCCAGGGAACGATGACGGCTGAAGCGCTGCGCCACGCCAGCGAATTCGGCTCGCTGGCGCGCCTGGGCACGTCGCTGAATGGGCAGACGAGCTATCGCGCGACGCTGGCCTTCATCGGCGGCCAGGCGCAGATCGGCGTGACCAGCGACCTGGTCGGTCTCGGCGTCGATCTGCCGCATCCGCTCGGCAAGGCCGTGGCGACGCCGCTGGCGCTGCGCGTGCAGACCTCGGTCGACGAAGCAAGCGGCGCTGACGAGGCGCAGCACGAGACCTTGCGCGTCGACGTCGGCGATGTCTTGCAGGCACGTTTTGTTCGCGAAGAAACGGGGGGCACCTCGCGCGTCGCGCGCGGCGCGATGCGGATCGTCGAACCCGGTTCGCCCGAGGCGAGCGAGCCGCTCGCCCTGCCTGCTTCGGGTGTGATCGCGACGATCGCCTTGAAGCACCTCGACGTCGACGCCTGGGAATCGGCGGCCGATCGCCTGTTGGCCGATTCTGCGGCCACGCCGGGCACCGCGGCGCCGCTCGTCTTCGACGCTGCCGGTGGCAGCGGCTATGTGCCCGACACCATCGCCTTACGTGTCGGCGAGCTCGAGAACGGCTCGCGTCGCCTGACGAATCTGACGGCTGGGCTGTCGCAGGAGAACGGTCTGTGGCGCGCTAGCGTCGATGCGACCGAGCTCGACGGCTACATCGAATACCGACCGGCGCGGCGCGGCGGCGGCGGGGTGGCGGGCCGCGTCTACGCGCGGCTTTCTCGCCTCAGTCTGCCGAAAAGCGAAGCCGAGCACGTCGAAAGCCTGCTCGACGAGCAGCCGACCAGCGTGCCCGGTCTCGACATCGTCGTCGACGACTTCGAGCTGCGCGGCAAGCATCTCGGCCGGCTCGAGGTCGAAGCGGCGAACCGCCCCGTCGATGGCCGCGGCGGCGTCCGCGAATGGCAGCTCTCCAAGCTCAATCTCGTCATGCCTGAGGCGCAGCTCGCGGCGAGCGGAACCTGGGGCGGCGCGGGCGGGCGAGCCGGCCCTGCCGCAGCGACTGCGGGGCCACGTCGTGCGTCGATGAATTTCACCCTGACCCTCGTCGATAGTGGCGCCCTGCTCGAGCGTCTCGGCATGGGCAAGGTCATTCGCGGCGGCAAAGGCTCGCTGGCTGGCAACGTGTCGTGGCCAGGCTCGCCGCTTTCGCCGGACACGGCGCGCATGACGGGGCAGTTCAAGGTCGCCATCGATTCCGGCCAGTTCCTGAAAGCCGGGCCGGGGGCCGCGCGCCTCTTCAGCGTGCTGAGCTTGCAATCGTTGCCGCGGCGGCTGCTGTTCGATTTTCGCGACCTGTTCGAAGCGGGTTTCGCGTTCGACAACGTCGCCGGTGACGTCGGCATCGGCCAGGGAATCGCGACCACGAACAATCTGCGCATGCGCGGCTCCGCGGCGGTCGTCCTGCTCGAAGGATCGGCCGACCTGGAGCACGAGACCGAAGATGTCCGCGTCGTCGTCGTCCCCGAGATCAATGCCGGTACCGCCTCGCTGGCTTACGCCATCATCAACCCCGCCATCGGCCTCGGCACCTTTCTTGCGCAATACTTTCTGCGCAAACCACTGATGGCGGCGAGCACGCGCGAGTTTCGCGTCACCGGAGCATGGGACGATCCGAAAGTCGAACGTATCGAACGACCGATGTTCGGCGCGACGCCCGGCGTCGAGCCGCCGGCCGCCGTCGCTGAAACGCCACCGCCCACGACCCGATGAAAATTGCCGCCTTGCAGATGATCTCGACGGCGAGCGTCGAACGCAACCTCGACACGGCGCGCGCGCTCGTCGAGAAGGCGGCCGGCGAAGGCGCCGGGCTCGCGGTGCTGCCCGAATACTTCTGCTTCATGGGCAAGGGCGACCGCGACAAGCTGGCCATTGCCGAGTCGTTCGGCGATGGGCCGATTCAGCAGACGCTCGCCGACACGGCGCGCCGGCATCACCTCTGGCTGGTCGGCGGCACGCTGCCGATCCGCAGTGATGTCGACGGCTACGCCATGAACGCCAACCTCGTGTTCTCGCCCGACGGCGAATGCGTTGCCCGTTACGACAAGATCCACCTCTTTCGCTACGACAACGGGCGCGAGAAATACGACGAAGGTCGCACCTTGAAGGCGGGCGCCACCCCGTTCGCGTTCGCGGCCGGCGAGTGGCGTGTCGGCCTCAGCGTCTGCTACGACCTGCGTTTCCCGGAGCTCTATCGCGCCCTCATGCAGCCGCCGTGCGACCTGATCTGCGTGCCCTCGGCGTTCACCTATCCCACCGGCGCGGCGCATTGGGAAGTACTGTTGCGGGCGCGGGCGATCGAGAACCAGTGCTATGTCGTCGCCGCGGCGCAGGGCGGCCGGCACGAGAACGGCCGGCGCACCTTCGGGCACAGTCTCGTCATCGATCCGTGGGGCGAAGTCCTGGCCCTTTTGCCGGAAGGCGAGGGCGTCGTCAGCGCCGAGTTGAAGCGCGAGCGGATCGCCGAAGTGCGCACACAATTGCCGGCGCTCGAACATCGGCGCTCTTTCTGACGCGCTGACGCGAAGCGGCGTCTCGATCATGCGTCGGGCGCTGATCGTGGGCCTCGGAGGGCTCGCCTTCGCTGGTGCCGATGCCATCGAGGTCACCGGCAGCGAGGCTTGTCACGGTCCGGCGGCGCTCGTCGATTTTGGCAGCGACGGTCGGATCGGTGCCAAATGGAACGACACGACCCGCACCATCGCCTACGGCAGGAGCGAGGCCTCGGGGCACTTCCATACCTTCATCGCCGATGCCGACGGCAGCCACGAGCGCCGCGTCGCATTCGCCGCATGGCACGACGATCGACATCAATTCCCGGCAGCCTGGCATCCGGGAGGCGAGTACCTGGCGATGCTGGTCGAGAAAAACGTGCACGAACGGCATTCCGTCGACGCGACCCCGGGCTACGGCGCCTACACCGACTACTGGCTCGTCGCCCGCGACGGCGGCCGCGCCTGGAAGCTCTACGAGTTGCCCGATGGCTACGACCATGCCATCACCCATGCCGCGTTCTCGCCCGACGGCATGAAATTCGTCTGGACCGAGCGAGTGCGCGCGCCGCGCCTGTTCGATCTGAACCTGTTCGCCGGAGCCTACGTCTTCAAGGTCGCTGACTTCGTCGCCGTGCCCGAACCCCATCTGGAGAACATCAGGACCCTCCGGCCCGGCGAGGTCGAGCAAGGCGGCGAGGTGGAGTCGATCGCCGCCGACGACAAGACGATCGCGTTCTACAGCACGTACGTGACGAAGAATCTCTTCGCATCGCGCATCTACACGATGAACATCGAGAGCGGCGCCATCCGGGAGCTGACGACCGAAAGCTTCGCTCAGGCGCCGACCTTCACGCCTGACGGCAAGAGCATCGTCTACATGACCGGCGCGGGTGCCGACATCTTCCCGTTCCAGCTGCAGGGTGCCGACTGGTGGATCATGAATGTCGACGGCAGCGACAAGCGGCGCCTGACTTTCATGAACGTACGCGGCAACGCGCAATCGGTAGGCCGCTTCCGGCTTGCCGGCTCGCTGTCGTTCGTCGGCGACACCGAATTCTTCGGCGACGTGATGACGCAGTCGCTCGGCCTGGTCGGCAAGATCGTCCACGTCGATTGCCGTTGATCTGACGGTCGCAGCGAACGCTACCGCGCGGCGCAGGCCGGGCGACTCGACGAGATCGAGTGCCCTATCCCCCGTCAGCGGGCCTTTTGCGCAGGGCGAGGCTGCTAGAGTTTTCGCGCATAACAACAAGGCGGGAGGTCGACGTGGCTCATCTGATCGCGATCGTTCTGGGCGCACTGATCGGCGTCGCCGGCGACGGTGGCTTCGGCGCGCTTGTCGGCGCGCTGCTCGGCTGGCTGCTGCTGAGCGTGTGGCGGCAAAGGGCGCAGATCGAAGCGTTGCGTGCCACGCTTGTGCCGACCGGCCAAGCCGTGACCTTGGCGCACCGGGCCGTCGTGCCGAGTGCCTCGCCGGACTTCGTGGCACCGTGGGTCGAGCTCGATCCACTGGCACCGCAGCCTTTGTCCGCATCAGCCAAAGGCTTCGCACCGGAGGCGATGACGAACATGGCCCCGTCGATCGTCGCTCCGGATGCCGTGATTGCCCCAGTGATCGCGATGCCGATGTCCGAAGTGCCAACCGCTGCCGGCCACCCGCTGCCGCCGGCAGGGCCGAGCGCCTGGGAGCCGATCCGGCGCTGGCTCGTCGGCGGCAACACCATCGTCAAGTCGGGCATCGCGATTCTCTTCGTCGGCCTTGCGTTCCTGGCGAAGTACGCCGCTGAGCACACGCATCTGCCGCCCGAGGTTCGCCTCGCCTCGATCGGCGTCGTGGCCATCGCTCTGCTTGCCGTCGGCTGGCGTCTGCGCAACTCGCGACCGGGCTACGCACAGGTGCTGCAGGGCGGCGCCGTCGCCGTCCTCTATCTCACGCTGTTCGCCGCGTTTCGCTTCTACGGCGTGCTCGCCGCGGCGCCAGCGTTCGCCCTGATGGTGGTCGTCGCCGGCCTCGCCGCTGCACTCGCCGTTCTGCAGGATGCGCGCTCGCTCGCCGTCGTCGGTGCGCTCGGTGGCTTCGCGACGCCGCTCATCGTCTCGACCGGCTCCGACAACGCCGCCGTCCTCTTCGCCTACTACTTCGTGCTCGACGCCGGCATTGCCGCGATCGCCTGGTTCAAGACCTGGCGGCCGTTGAATCTCGTCGGCTTCGTCGCGACTTTCGTCATCGCCACCGCCTGGGGCGTGCTTCGCTACCGGCCCGATGCGTTCGTCATGAGCGAGAGCTACCTCGTCGCCTTTTTTCTGCTCTTCGTTCTCATCATGCTGCTGCCGGCGCGGCGTGCCACGGTCGATACCGCCACGCCGCGTGGCAATGCCTGGGTCAACAGCAGCCTGTTGTTCGGCCTGCCGACCGTCACCTTCGCACTGCAGTACGGGTTGGTGCGCGACACGCCTTTCGGTACCGCGCTTTCGGCCCTCGCGCTCGCCGCGTTCTATGTCTTTCTCGCCACCTGGATGAAGAAGCGGCCCGAGCTCGGCATCACGTTCGACGCCAGCCTGGCCATCGCCGTCATCTTCCTGACGCTCGTGATTCCTTTCGCGCTCGATGCACGCAGCACCGCCGGCGCATGGACGCTCGAAGGCGCCGGTCTGGTGTGGATCGGCTTTCGCCAAGGCCGCGGTCTGCCACGCGCTTTTGGTTATCTGCTGCACTTCATCGCCGGCCTGTCGATGCTGCTCGCCCATGATCGCTACGGCGAGCCGACCCACCTCTTCAATGCCTATCTTTTCAACGGCCTGATGGCTGCCGCCGCCGCCCTCGCATCCGCTTTCTTCATCTACCGGCAGAAGCAGGCCGCTACGCTCGCTGACGGCGAAGAAACAGCCGAACCGCTGCTGGTCGCGATGGCGACGCTGTGGCTCGCTTCGACGGCGGCACTCGAGCTCTTCACCTTCGTCGCCTGGCCGTTCGCACTGGCAGCGACGCTGACCGCCGCCAGCGCGATCGTCCTG
This sequence comes from Pseudomonadota bacterium, assembly GCA_030854825.1. The sequence goes on along the minus strand of JALYSL010000354.1, from coordinate 338 downwards.
CTCTACGTGCTCATCGCGGCCCGGCTCGACTGGCCGACGATCGCCTGGCCGACCCTCGCCCACGCGCCCTTGCTGTTCGTCGCCGCCGCCATTGACGCGGCAGGGATTGCCGACCCGTTGCGCGATGGCGGCTGGTGGGCCTGGCCCGTTGCGGTTGTCGTTCACGCCGCGGTCTTGCGCTGGGCGGCGCCACGCTGGCCGCGCGTCGCCGCCGATGCGGTGCATGCGATCGGTCTGCTGACGCTGGCGCTCGTTGGCGCGCTGATCGGCCGCGCCTTGACGGCCGACTGGGGCGATGCGGCGAGCGCCTGGCCGTGGCTCGGCTGGCTTGCGGTGCC
>JALYSL010000471.1 GCA_030854825.1 Pseudomonadota bacterium | reverse complement strand
GGGCTACGGCGCCGATCAGTTGGCGCTCTCCCCCGACCTCTTCGTCGTCGGCAATGCGATCACGCGCGGCAACCCGCTGATCGAAGCGGTGCTCGACGCCGGTCTGCCCTATACGAGTGGCCCGCAGTGGCTGGCCGATCACGTCCTCGCCGGACGCCACGTACTCGCCGTCGCCGGCACGCACGGCAAGACCGGGACCACGTCGATGCTCGCCTGGATCCTCGATGCGGCGGGCCGCGCGCCGGGCTTTCTCGTCGGCGGCGTGCCGCTCGACTTCGGTATCTCGGCGCGGCTGGGAGCGCCGAATGCACCGTTCGTCATCGAAGCCGACGAATACGACACCGCCTTCTTCGACAAGCGCAGCAAGTTCATCCACTACCGGCCGCGCACGGCGATCCTCAACAACCTCGAGTTCGATCACGCCGACATCTTCGACGACCTCGCCGCGATCGAGCGCCAGTTCCATCATCTCGTGCGCACCGTGCCGGGCCACGGCCGGCTCGTCGTCAACGCCCGCGATGCGGCCCTGCAGCGCGTCCTGGCGATGGGCTGCTGGAGCGAGCTGCAGCGCTTCGGCGGACGCAAGGAAGAGCCGGGCATGCTGCGCGCGCGCGGTGAACCGCACGCATTCGACGTGCTGCGCGGCGGCCTCAAGATTGCCCGGGTCGAATGGTCGCTGCTCGGCGAGCACAACCAGCTGAACGCATTGGCGGCCATCGCCGCGGCCGAACACGTCGGCGTCACGCCCGAGTTGTCGGTACGTGCCCTCGGGCACTTTCACAACGTGCGCCGCCGCCTCGAGTTGCGCGGCGAAGCGTCCGGCATCGCCGTCTACGACGACTTCGCGCATCACCCCACCGCCATGCGAACGACCCTCGACGGCCTGCGCCGCAAGGTCGGCAGCGCCCGCATCCTTGCCGCCTTCGAACCACGTTCGAACACCATGAAGCTCGGCGCGATGAAGGCGCAGCTGCCCTGGGCGCTCGAGGAAGCGGACCTGGCGTTCTGCCATGGCGGCGGTCTCGGCTGGGACGCCACCGAAGCCCTGCGCCCGCTCGGCGCGGTTGCCGCGGTCGCCTCGACGATCGACGAGCTGGTGGCGAGGATCGTCGCGGTGGCCCGGCCCGGCGACCACGTGCTCTGCATGAGCAACGGTGGCTTCGGCAACGTCCACGCGAAGTTGCTCGCCGCGCTCGCTGTGGCGCACCCGGTGACCCCGGCGCACGCCGCCGCGTGAACGCCGCGCCGGGGGCGCCGGTCAGCCATCTGCTGTACCTGCACGGCTTTCGGTCGTCGCCGAAATCGGCGAAAGCGCGTCTCGTCGCGCGGTGGATGGGCGAGCATCGACCCGACATCGTCTGGGCTTGCCCGCAGCTCGCACCGTCGCCGCTCGAAGCTATCGAGCACGTCGAGACATTGATCACTGCCTGGCCGCGCGAGCGCATGGCCGTGATCGGCAGCTCGCTCGGCGGCTTCTACGCGACCATCGTCGCCGAGCGCATGGCGTGCCGCGCCGTCGTCCTCAACCCGGCGGTCGACCCGGCACGCGATCTGGCCAGCTACATCGGCGAGCTGAAGACGTGGCATGGCTGCGAGAGCTTCTTCTTTCGCGCCGAATACATCGACGCACTGCAAGCGATGACGCCGCCGCGCCTGACGCGATCCGAGCGCTACTTCGCCGTCATCGCCAAGGGCGACGAAGTGCTTTCCTGGCGCGAGATGAGTGATCGCTATGCGGGCTGCGCTATGCGTCTCATCGACGGCAGCAACCACGCGCTGTCCGATTTCGACGCCTGCCTGCCCCAAGTCCTGGCGTTTCTCGGCCTCTGATCGGGGTCTCAGCGCTTCCACCGAACAAATGAGGACGAAGCGGCGAAAGAGATCACGCCGCTTCCGTCAGCTTGAGCACGATCAGGACAGCGAAAAACACGAGCCCGGCCACCACCGTCCACTGCACCAGACGAATGCCGTAGTGCCTGTAGCGTGGCTGCCCGCTCAGTGCATAGGCGGCGAAACAAGCGGCGCCAGCCAGGAGCATCAGCAGCAGCAGTGCCCCGAAATGCGCCCATCGCGGCTCGCTCTTCGCCGCTACCAGGCGGGCGCCAGCTCGACGAATCCCGCCGGCGCCTGGGTCTCGTCTTCGAACGTGACGACCTCGTAGGCGCTGGCGTCGGCGAGCAAGGCACGGACCAGCTTGTTGTTGAGCGCGTGTCCCGACTTGAAGGCGCGGTAGGACGCGAGCAGCGGCCGGCCGGCCGTCATCATGTCGCCGATCGCGTCGAGGATCTTGTGCTTGACGAACTCGTCGCCGTAGCGAAGGCCGTCGCTGTTGAGGATCTTGTATTCGTCGACGACGACGACGTTGTCGAGACTGCCGCCGAGGCCCAGGCCGCGCGAGCGCATCAGGTCGAGCTCCTTGGTGAAGCCGAAGGTGCGGGCCCGCGCGATTTCGCGCTTGTAGCGTGCCGGGTCCATTTCGAAGACGAACTGCTGGCCGGTCGAGCTGACCGCCGGGTGGTCGAACTCGATCTCGAAGGCCAGCTTGTAGCCCTCGTACGGTTCGAGCCGGGCCCACTTCAGCGAAGCGCCCTCGCCCTCGCGGATCTCGATCGGCCGCTTGACGCGCAGGAACCGCTTCGGCGCGTCCTGCATGACGATGCCGGCGCTTTGCAGCAGGAACACGAACGACGCCGCCGAGCCGTCGAGGATGGGCACTTCTTCCGAGGTGATGTCGACGATCAGATTGTCGAGCCCGAGGCCGGCGCACGCGGACAGCAGATGCTCGATCGTCTTCACTTTCGGCCCGTCGGGGTCGCCGTGGGCCGAGATCGTCGTCGCCATGCGCGTGTCGCAGACCGAAAACGCATCGGCCTTGATGTCGACCGAGCGCGGCAGGTCGACGCGGCGAAAGACGATGCCCGTATCGATCGGCGCCGGCCGCAAGGTCATCTCGACGCGCTGCCCGCCGTGCACGCCGACGCCGACGGCGCGGGTCATGGCCTTCAGAGTACGTTGCGCGAGCATGATCTGATTGTCGGCGATGTCACACGAGCGTCATTGCGTGGCCGCGATTGCCGTCACGACGCCAGCACCTCTGAAACGTCGCCTATCGGAATCACCTCGACGCTTCTGGCAAGAGGATAGCGGCGCTCGACGGGCGCGATGATGTAGGCATGCGTGGTATTCAAGTCATCGAGTGCCTGCCAGAAGCCGCGCGTCGGTTTCGGTGCCTGGGAGAATTTGATCTCGAAGCCGATACGTCGCTTGCCCGTGGTGACGAGCACGTCGAGCTCGGTGCCGGCCGCGGTGCGGTAGAAGCCGGCCGAGGCGCCCTCCGGCAGATGGGCGTGGATCTGTTCGACGCAAAAGCCCTCCCACGACGCGCCGGCGATCGGATGGCTTTGCAGGTCGTCAATGCTGGCGACGCCGAGCAAGGCGTGGACGATGCCGCTGTCACGCACGTAGATCTTCGGCGCCTTGACGAGGCGCTTGCCGAGGTTGACGAAGTGCGGCTCGAGGCGGCGCACCATCATCGTGTCGACCAGTACGTCGAGGTACCGGGCGGCCGTGGTGTGCGAGGCGCCGCCGAGCGACAAGCCGAGCTGCGAGGCGTTGAAGAGCTGGCCGTGCAGATGCGCCAGCATGCGCCAGAAGCGATGCAGGGTTTCGGCGGCGACGCCGACGCCCAATGCCGGCAGATCCCGCTGCAGGAAGGTCTCTACGAAGTCCTGCCGCCACGCATACGACACCGGGTCGCTCGGCGCCAGGTAGCTGACAGGAAAGCCGCCACGCAGCCACAGCCGCTGCAGCGAAAACGCGTCGGCCGGGACTTCGGACGCGGCCAAGGGTCCGAGCTCGAGGTAGCTGACACGGCCGGCGAGCGACTCGGTCTGCTGGCGCAGGAGGTGACCCGAGGCGGAGCCGAGCAGCAGGAAACGACCAGGGCGGCGATCGGCGTCGATCTCCGGGCGCAGACTGGCGAAGATTTCGGGTGCAAACTGGACTTCGTCGAGCACGACGAGACGGCTGCGGTGGGCGGCGAGAAAAAGCTCAGGCTGGACGAGCTGGGCACGGTCGGCTATGCGCTCCAGATCGAGGACGAGCGAGCCAGCCGTCTCGGCGGCGATCGCGCGCGCCAGCGTCGTCTTTCCGACCTGGCGCGGCCCGAGGAGCACGACGCCGGGATAGAAGGCCAAGCGTTGCCTGATCTCGGTTGCCGTCTCGCGAGAAATCATTCTTGTATTTTGATCGCTCGCCGATCAATATGCAATGATCTGCGCCTCCTCCCCCTCGCTAGCATCTCCGGCGCAGGTCGATCTGTTGCGGCAAATGACCGATCAATCCGCCTGCTTCCTCAGGAACGCCGGAATCTCGATCTCGTCCATCCCGTTGCTCGCCAGTGCATCGACCTTCGCTGCGGCGGTGCGCCCGTTGCGCCAGACGCTGGGTGTCGTCAGGCCGCTGTAGTCGTGTGTCTGTGCCGGCATCTGCACCTGCTGGTTCAGGATCGGCAGGTTGTCGGTGCCGGTACGCTGCACGGGCGCGCTGTGCACAACGGTGATGGGCGTCTGAACGCGCAGCTTCTGCGGGCTGAGGCCGGTGGCGATGACCGTGACGCGTAGCTGGTCGCCGAGCGATTCGTCGTAAGCGGTGCCATAGATGACATGCGCTTCATCCGCGGCATAGCGGCGAATCGCGTTCATCGCGTTGCGACTCTCGCTCAGCTTGAAGGTGTTGCGATTGGCCGCGATCAGCACCAGCACGCCGCGCGCGCCCGAGAGGTCGATGCCCTCGAGCAGCGGGCAGGCCACGGCGGCCTCGGCCGCTTTCGACGCGCGATCCGGCCCCGATGCGATGGCCGTGCCCATCATCGCCTTGCCCGGCTCGCTCATCATCGTCTTCACGTCCTCGAAGTCGACGTTGACGAGGCCCGGGATGTGGATGATGTCGCTGATGCCGCCGACCGCGTTCTTCAGCACGTCGTTGGCGTGCGCGAAGGCCTGGTCCTGCGTCACGTCGTCGCCGAGCACGTCGAGCAGCTTGTCGTTGAGGATCACGATCAGCGAGTCGACATTCGCCTCGAGCTCGGCGACGCCGTTGTCGGCCGCCTTCATGCGCCGGTTGCCCTCGAACTCGAACGGCTTGGTGACCACGCCGACGGTCAGGATGCCCATCTCCTTGGCGACCCGCGCGATCACCGGCGCCGCGCCCGTGCCCGTGCCGCCGCCCATGCCGGCGGTGATGAAGAGCATGTGCGCCCCTTCGATCGCCTGGCGGATGCGGTCGACCGCTTCCTCGGCCGCGGCCTTGCCCGCTTCCGGCTTGGCGCCGGCGCCGAGGCCGGTCGTGCCGAGCTGGATCAGGTGGTGCGCCGCCGAGCGGTTGAGCGCCTGCGCGTCGGTGTTGGCGCAGACGAAGTCGACGCCTTGCACGCCCTCCTCGATCATGTGCTCGACCGCGTTACCGCCGCCGCCGCCGACGCCGATCACCTTGATCTGCGTGCCCATGCTGAACTCTTCGATCATTTCGATTGCCATCTGTTGCTCCAATCCTTGCAGTTGCCTTGAGTCGTTTCGATCCGGAAATACGTTCTTGATGTGTGCGTCCCTCGCGCCGCTCAGCCGGTCGGCGGCGGGTCGTTGGCGTGCGGCAGGAGATCGGGCGCGAGCCGGTTGCTGAGCAGGTCGTTCATCCGTCGATCCTCAAAAGTTGCCGAGAAACCAATCCTTGGCGCGTCCGAACAGGGTCTTCACCGAGCCCGCCTGCTGCGCCGCGCGCTGGCCGCGCGTGCGCGCCATGCGCGCTTCCTCGAGCAGGCCCATCACGGTCGCCGAGCGCGGGTTGGCGACCATGTCGTGGAGGGCGCCGCGGTAGGTCGGCGTTCCCTTCCGCACAGGCTTGAGGAAGATGTCCTCGCCGAGCTCGATCATTCCGGGCATCACGGCCGCGCCACCGGTGATGACGATGCCGCTCGAGAGCAGCTCCTCGAAGCCGCTTTCGCGGATCACCTGGTGGACGAGCGAGTAGATCTCCTCGATGCGCGGCTCGATCACGCCGGCGAGCGCCTGGCGGCTCAGCATCCGCGGCGGCCGATCGCCGAGGCCGGGCACCTCGAGCTGCTCGTTCGGGTCGGCCAGCAGCTGCTTGGCAACGCCGTACTCGATCTTGATCTCCTCGGCATCCTTCGTCGGCGTTCTGAGCGCCATCGCGATGTCGCTCGTGGTCAGGTCGCCGGCGATCGGGATCACCGCGGTGTGTCGGATCGACCCGTCGGTGAAGATCGCGACGTCGGTGGTGCCGGCGCCGATGTCGACCAGCGCGACGCCGAGGTCCTTCTCGTCGTCGGTCAGCACTGCGTGGCTCGACGCGCTCGGGTTGAGCACCAGCTGCTCGACCT